>JAMDAP010000163.1 GCA_023484675.1 Bacillota bacterium | reverse complement strand
CTCCATGCCTATCCCTGGCCGGGGAACGTGCGCGAGCTGGAGAACACCATCCAGTACGTGGTCAGTCTGGAGCAGGGGGTGTTGGTCACCATGGACAGCCTGCCGCCCCACCTGCGGCAGTGGCAGCCGGTGCCGGACTCCGGCGCAGCACCGCAGAGCAGGTCCGTGGACGCCCGCTCCCTTGGGGCGGGCAGAACCCCCGTTACGGGGGAGGCTGCCCCACAGCGGTATCCGCCTGTGCGCCGGACCTCACGTGCCGGGGGGCTGCGGGTGGACCTGGCCCGGGTCAGGGAGTTGCTCAGCAGCCACGGCAACACCACCGAGGGAAAGCGGGCCGCCGCCAGAGCACTGGGCATCAGCCTGGCTACCCTCTACCGCTGGCTGCAGCGGATGGAGAATGAGAATTCTCGGGCTGCGGAATAGGACGGGGACTGTATCTCCTTCGGTGCGAAAAGGGACGGACAGGCGGGGGACTTGGTTTCCCCGCCTGTTGCGCTGTATGCCCCGCAGGTGAGCTGAGCCTGCGTGCCGCAGGGCGGGGCCTTGGCCGGGAACCGGCGAGAAATGAGAAAACGCCGTTCTGGAACGGATAGGCGAGAAAGCGTTTTCTCATTTCTCATTCCAATTCGAGAAAAGCGGACGACGGGCCCGAATGAACCGTCTCCAGGCCCGTCCTTTCCGGGCCTAGCGCTGGCATGTTTCTTGCTATTGCCAAGATGCCGGTCGGCCGGAGGAGTGGTGCGATGGTCTGGTTGGACGAACAGGCGGTGCGAGACCTGGAGCGGGGGGCTGCCATTTTGGGGTCGGGTGGTGGAGGCGATACGTACCTGGGTGCCCTGGTGGCGCTGCAGGCGGTGCGCAAGCACGGCCCGGTGAGGCTCCTGGCCCCTTACGAACTGGCGGACCAGGCGCTGGTCATCTCCGTGGCCTTCATGGGGTCTCCCGCCGTGTTCGATGAGAAACTGCCGGGCGAAAAGACACTACTGGCCGCGTTGGAAGCGCTCCAAGAGCACCTGGGGCGCCAGGCAGAAGCCCTGGTTCCGGTGGAGGTGGGCGGACGCAACTGCCTGTCTGCCGTAGCGACCGCTGCCGCGGCCGGGCTGCCCCTGGTGGATGCCGACGGGTTCGGCCGGGCCTTTCCGGATCTGCAGATGGTCAGCTTTGGCATTTACGGCGTGCAAGGCTGCCCCTTTGTGCTGGTGAACGAGCCGGGCGATGTGATCATCATTCGGGCGGCGGACAACCATACTCTGGAGCACCTGGCCCGCGGCGCCGCCCAGGGGTTGGGCGGGGTGGCCCATTTGGCCGGCTACCCGATGCTGGGTGCCCAGTTGAAGGAGACCGCCGTGCTGGGCACCGTCTCCCTCGCCCTCCGCATCGGTCAGCATATGCGCAGGGCGGCGCCCCGCCTGGACGACATCCTCTCTGCCATCAATGAGGTCACCAGCAACTCCACTTACGGGCCGATGCGGCTGCTCTGCCGGGGCCAGGTGGTGGAACTCTACCGGACAGCTGCCGAGACCGAGTCAGGCGCCATCGGGGCGCCGAGGTACGCCTTTGGCACCGCCCAGATCCGCTGCCGCCACGGGCGGCACCTGCAGGTCCAGTTTCAGAATGAGTTCCTCCAGGCGGAGTCGGAAGGCAAGGTGGTGGTCTCGGTACCGGACCTGATTACCATGCTGGACACCGAGACGCTGCAGCCCCTGCACGCTGACACCCTGGCCTGCGGGCAGCATGTGGCCGTGCTGGGCATACCTGTCCCCGAAATCATGCAGACGCCCCAGGCTCTAAAATGCGTGGGGCCACGCTCTTTTGGATACGACATCGACTATCAGCCGTTGGACAGGCCCGGGCGCGCTGGGGAAGGCGGTGACGGTTCTGGCGTCGTACGTGTTGGGCCTTGAACTGGATGCGCTCGAAACTAGGTCCGTGCTGATGGACCAGTACCGCACCATCCGGGCGTGGGTCACGGTGCCGGTGAATCCGGATCGCCCTTCTGCATCGGTGGAGGAGGCTGTGCGCCAGATTCTCGACCAGTGCGCCGCTGGCCCGGCGGATGTCCTTTACGCAGTGCTGGTCAGCGACCACTGCCGCGCCGCCCTGCAGGAGCGACGCGGCCTGGCCCGGGTGGCGGTGATCCGTCTGGCGTCGCCGGCCGGTACCGCCATACCTCCCCTGCTGGACTGGCCGGAGGACCTGCAAATGGCGGTCGGAGGGGCGATCTTTGAACTCACCGGTGGTTTCGAGCTGGACGGCCGGACGATCGGTCCGGAGCCGGACGATCAGGCGGTAGCCCGGCTGGTCAGCGAGATCCGGCGGCAGAAACTGGAGGCGGCCGCCATCACCGGTGTGTTCTCGCCGGTGCATCCGATGCAGGAGATCCACCTGGCGGCTGCACTGACCGAGGCCCTGGGCCCTGCCTTTCCCCTCGCCCTCTCCCACTGGCTGGGCAGCATCGGCTTGGTGGAACGGGAGAACGGCACTGTTTTGAACGCAGCTCTGGTCCACGTGGGCCCCCGGGCCGCCGAAACCACCACCCGGGTACTGACCCGGCTCGGCATCACCAGCCCGGTCTTTATGGCTCAGAACGACGGCACCCTCATGTCTCTCCAGGTGGCGGCACGATTTCCGATCCTGACCGCACGGTGCGCCACCGGCCACGGGCTGCGTGGGGCCGCCCACCTTTCCGGCCTGTCCGACTGTGCCGTCTTGCTGTGCCGGGAGTCTGGCATCGATGGCGGGCTGGTCAGGAACGACTTTCCCGGCGAGATCAGTTCGCCCCGCGAACTGGCGGGTGTGCGCGTGAGCATCCCGCAGCCGGACACGGTTTCCGTCGCAGCACAGATCTCGCCGGGCACGGCTCTCTCGCCTGAGGTGCTGGAGCGGGTGGAACTGGCCCTGGACCGGGTGCGCGGCCGTCCGGATCCCATGCCTGTGGTCTGTGCCGGGCCGCTGGCGGATCAAGTCCCCAGCCGCCTGCGCGGGACCACCGGGTTGACCCGTCCGGCGCTGGCACCACACTGCACAGCGGTGGGTGCCGCCCTGGCCCCGGTGGGCGGGCGTGCGGATCTGGTATACTCCCTGGACCGATGGACTCGAAAGGGCGCTCAGGCCGACGCCATCCGCCGAGCCAGAAAGTTTGCGGTGGAGGCCGGGGCGGATCCGGCAACGTTGGAGGTGGCCAGGCTTGATGAAGCTACCCTGACGTATCTGCCGGGCAACACCCTGCGGGTTAGCGCCAAGGTCACCGCCAAGGCGCTCGTATCCGGCAAAGCTGTCACACGCTGATTCGGCAGGGTGGCCTTCAAGGAGGTGATATCCGGCTCCAACCCCGGTACTTGTCTTACCGTGACTACAACTAAGGAGGGGAATACTCAGGTGAACCGAGCACTGTTCCGCCGGATCGCGGCCATGACCTTCGCCCTTGTCATGCTGGCAGGGGTAGTGGCCGGCTGCAGCACAAAGGATAAAAGCTCGTCTGGTACATCCCAGTCTCAGTCGGGAAGCGGTGCGCAGACCCAGCAGCCCAAGGAGAAGGTCCTGGTGGTGGCCTTCCCGGGTGACATCGACACCTTTGACCCGGCCTTCACCGTGGGTACCCGTACCTCGCAGACCGTCATCCAGAACACCTTCGACCAGTTGGAGCAGTACGCTCTGAAGGCAGTTACGACCCCGGACAGTTACCAGTACTGGGTCGTGGACACGAGTAAGATCCAGCCGATGCTGGCAGAGAAGACCGAGGTGGTGGACGGCGGTAAAGCGATCCTCTTCCACCTCCGACACGGGGTCAAGTATTCCGACGGCAAGGAAATGACGGCGCAGGACGTGGTGAATGGCTACCGGCGCATTTTTGAGGCCAAGGGCATTTCCTACTGGCTCCTGACCATGGGCGGCGTCATGAAGCCGGACTACTTTGAGGTTGTGGACCCGTACACGGTAAAGATTCGGATGGATGTGCCCAACAACCTGGTGCGCATGAACAACATCATGCATAACACCTCGTCTATCCGGCTCTCCGACGTCCAGGCGCACGCCACCAGCTCGGACCAGTGGGCCACCGACTACTTCAAGAAGAACCTTGCCCCCGGCAATGGGCCCTTCATCCTGGAAGAGTACAAGCCAGGTGATCGCATCGTCCTGAAGGCGAACCCCGGCTACTGGCAAGGCAAGCCCAAGTTCGATAAGGTCATCCTCAAGATCATCCCTGACGCCACGCAGCGGCTGCTGCTGCTGAAGAAGGGCGACGTGGACATCGTCGAGGACCCACCGGTGAAGGAGCTGGACGCCCTTAAGCAGGATCCGAACCTCCGGGTACTGTCGGTGGAGACGCCGCGGGTCGGGTATCTGCAGATGAACTTCAGCACCCCGCCCTTTGACAACGTCAAGGTACGCAAGGCCGTGGCTTACGCCGTCCCGTACGACAACATCGTCAAGGACGTGTACAAGGGCTACGCCCTCCGCGCCATGTCCCTGATCGGCAAGGGAATGCCTGGCCACGATCCATCACCCTGGACCTACAACACCGATCTTGAGAAGGCCAAACAAATGCTGGCCGAGGCCGGATTCCCCAACGGACAGGGTCTGCCGCCCGTGAAGCTGACCGTGCAGGTGGCCCGGGAGGAAGATGAGCGCGCTGCCGTGTACATCGCCAACAACCTGAAGGCCATCGGCCTGAACGTGACAGTGGAGAAGCTCCCGTACGCCCAGTTCAACGAACTGCAGCAGGGCGGCAAGCTCCAGATGTGGCTGGACTACTGGATCAGCTGGGTGAACGACCCGTTCTATCACCTGAGCTGGATCGTCGGGTCAGGGAGCCCCACCAACTACAACCACTATAAGAACGCCCGGGTGGACCAGATGATCAAGCAGTGGACCTTGAACACCGACGAGGCCGGCCGGCTAGGGGCGGCCAAGGAGATCCAAAAGATCTTGGCAGACGACGTAGCGCATGTCTACCTGGTGCAGCCCACCTGGAACGTGCCCATGCGTAAGAACATCGAGGGGTACGCCTACCTCAACGACGAACTCCTCCGGTTCTGGTACCTGGACAAAAAGTAGAGGTGCGGGACGTACCGGCGGGTCCGGCCGAGGGGCCGGGCCGCCGGGGCCCGCAAATGAGGCCGGGCCAAGCCTGGCCGGACTCCATGGGGGTATGAGGAGGGGTTCCCGATTGCGCCTGCTGCGTTACAGCCTGCGCCGCCTGCTGCTGATTGTTCCCGTCCTGCTGGGCGTTACCTTCATTGCCTTCATGCTGACCAGGATTGTGCCGGGAAACCCCATCGAACGAGTAGCCGGACCGTATGCCAGCAAGGAGAAGGTAGCCGAGATGAAGGCCGCTGCCCACCTGGACAAGCCGTACCACACCCAGTTTTACATCTATGTGCGGGACCTGGTTACCACCGGTAGCCTGGGAGACTCCTACTTTAGCGCCCAACCGGTGGCCAAGGACCTCAGAGAACGGTTCGGCGCCTCGTTTGAATTGGCTTTCCTGGGCATGCTGGTCGCCATCGTCCTGTCGATACCGTTGGGCGTGGCCAGCGCTGCGTACCGGGACAGCTGGGTAGACCAACTGGGCCGCATCATCAGTGTGTTGGGCGTGAGTATGCCCATCTTCTGGCTCGGCCTGGTGCTGCTTCAGGTGTTCTTCGTCAGGCTGAACTGGCTTCCGGCGCCCATGGGGCGCATCGACACGATGCTATCCGCACCGCCGCCCGTGACCGGCCTGGACCTGGTGGACTCGGCGCTGACCGGTGATTGGGCCGTCTTCAAAGACGTGGTCCAGCACCTGGTCCTGCCAGTCTTTATCATCGCCTTCACAGCGATGGCGCCGCTGGCGCGGATCACCCGGTCCTCGATGATCGAGGCGCTGGAGTCCGACTATGTGCGCACGGCACGGGCCCTGGGGCTCCCCCGCCGCCTGATCATCTTTGATCACGCCTTGAAGAACGCCATGCTGCCGGTCATCACCATGGTGGCTGCGGTGTTCGGCTACATCCTCGGCGGCGAGGTGCTGGTGGAGTTGGTCTTTTCCTGGCCCGGCCTCGGCCTTTACGCGTACAACGCCATCCTGGCCGCCGATTTCCCGGCCATTCAGGGGTTTATCCTCCTCGTCACCTTCATGTATGTCGTGCTCTATCTGATCGTTGACCTTCTGATCGCCATTTTGGACCCACGGGTGGAATTCTGATGAGCGATCTAATTCGATCACAGTTGCCGCCTCCCGACCTGGAGGAAGAGGCAGCTCCACCGGAGGATCGGTGGGCGGAGATGTGGTGGGTCGTGCGCCGCAATCCGACCACCATGTTGGGTCTGTTCATCGTCCTGGCTTTGGTGGTGGCGGCCGTTGCTGCGCCCTGGCTCGCACCCCGGGATCCGTATGCTCTGGACCCTGGTGCCTCCAATCTTCCGCCGGGTGCGGGACACCCCTTCGGTACTGACTTCTTCGGGTACGACATCCTGTCGCGGATGATTTACGGGGCCCGGTTGGATCTGTTCATTGCCGTGGCTGCCGTGGCCACCTCCGCGGTGACGGGCTCGTTGATCGGTGCGGTGGCCGGGTATTCCGGCCGGTTGGTGGACGAGACCTTGATGCGGCTGATGGACATCCTGCAGGCCTTTCCCCGCTTCATCTTCGCCATGGCCGTCGCGTTTGCACTGGGCCCAGGTCTGAAGACGGTCGTCGTGGCCACGGCAGCGCTCAACATCCCCGGGTACGCCCGCCTCGCCCGCAATCTGATCCTCTCCCTGAAACAGTCGCAGTTCGCCATGGCGGCTGTCGCCGCAGGCAATCCGCCCAGCCGGGTGCTGCTCAGGCACCTCATGCCCAACGCCATGGGTCCCATTCTGGTCACCTCCACGCTGCAATCGGGCTGGGCCATCCTGGAGGCTGCCGGCCTCAGCTTTATCGGCCTGGGCGTGCCGGTGCCCACGGCGGAGTGGGGGCTCATGATCAGCATGGGCTTGCAAGAGTTCTTACAGGGACACTGGTGGACCTACACCTTCCCCGGCCTGGCAATCGCTGTCGCAGTTCTCGGTTTCAATCTCATCGGTGACGGGCTCCAGGACGTCCTGGACCCCCGCCGTAAATAGGGGGTGTGGTTGTGACCCAGCAACCCCTCCTGTCGGTCCAGGATCTGCGCACTTACTTTTACACCCGGAAGGGTGTGGTCAAGGTTCTGGACGGGCTGTCCTTTGACCTGATGCCCGGCCAGATCATGGGGCTGGTCGGGGAGACAGGCTCCGGCAAGTCGGTGAGTGGCGCCTCGGTCATGCGCATTCTCAAGCCGCCGGGAATGATCGTGGGTGGCCGCGTTCTGCTGGGCGGCCGTGACCTGGTCCCGCTGAGCGAGGACCTGATGGCCCGGGTCCGCGGCACGGAGATCGCCATGATCTTTCAGAATCCCCGATCAGCCCTGAACCCGGTGCTGACCGTCGGCCGGGTGCTGACCCAAGTGCTGATTCACCGACGGGGCCTGGACCGGGCCGCCGCCCATAATGAGGCCATTCGCCTGCTGACGGCCGTGCATATCTCCGAACCAGAACGCCGGATGAAGACATATCCGCACCAGCTCTCCGGCGGCATGTGTCAGCGGGTGATGATCGCCCTGGCACTTTCGTGCAAGCCCAAGTTGCTGATCGCCGACGAGCCCACCACCGGGCTGGACGTAACTACCCAGTTCCAGATCATCCAGCTGCTCAAGGAGATGCGGAATCAGACCGGCACCGCCCAGATCATCATCACCCACGACCTGGGCATGGCCTCCGAGTTGTGTGACACCATTGCGGTCATGTATGCCGGCGAGATCGTGGAGATGGCGCCGGTGGCTGAGATCTTTGAGCGTCCCCGGCATCCGTACACCATCGGCCTGCTTAAATCCCGTCCCCGGATCGGGGTTCGGGATGAGCTGGCGGTCATTCCGGGCAACGTGCCCGACGCGCTTCGCCGGCCGAGCGGCTGCCCCTTTCACCCCCGCTGCGCCTACGCGGTGGACCGCTGCAAGGAGGGGCCGCCCATTCAGGAGTCCATCGGTCAGGGTCATCTGGTGAGCTGCCACCGCTGGGAGGTGACGGAGTGAGCCAGGCAGTGGAGACGGCGGAGTCGCTCCGGGTTGAGGACTTGCAGAAACATTATCCGGTTCGCTCCGGCTGGCGCAGGCACGTCATGCTCCGGGCAGTGGACGGCGTGAGCTTCAGCATCCCGGCGGGTCAGACCCTGGGCTTGGTGGGCGAGTCCGGCTCGGGCAAATCCACCATCGGCCGCTTGGTACTGCGGCTGGAGCAGCCCACCGGCGGTCGCATTCTGTACGAGGGCAACGATCTGTCCCGCCTCTCCTCCGAGCAGATGCGCCAGCGGCGACGGCATATGCAGATGGTGTTCCAGGATCCATACGATTCCCTGAACCCGCGGATGACCGTGGGCGAATTGGTGGCAGAACCGCTGCTGGTCAACCGCCTCTGCGGTCCCCGGGAGGCGCGGACGCGGGCAG
>JAMDAP010000088.1 GCA_023484675.1 Bacillota bacterium | reverse complement strand
ACAAGGGCCGCTCCGTCTCGCCTGAGGCGCGGCTGTCGATGGCCACGCCGAGCAGGAAACTGCGCTTGTCTCGCTTGTCCCAGAACTCCAGCACGATGCAGGAGGTGAAATCACCGGCGCGCAGGAGGTCAGCGTCGTCCTCCGCTCCGGTCTTGCAGCGCAGGTACCCCTCCAGGTCGCGACGGCTCTTTTCATGGGCCGCCTGGTTAAAACGGAGGCGGTGCGTGTCGCCGACCAGGGCGTACTGGATGGCGTCCAGAATGGTGGACTTCCCGGACCCGTTGTCCCCCGTCAGCAGCGCGCTGCCGCTCAGCTCCAGCGTGTGGTCGTCAAAGTAGTGCCAGTTAATAAGGCGGACCCTGGTCAACAGCTTCAAGCGAGTTCCTCCCCGGGGGAATCGTGGGCGGCGGAGGCGGCGCTGCCGCCTTCCCGGCGGTAGCTCTCCAGCCGGGCATGCAGGGAGGCCAGGGTGGACGCCCTGACGGCGAAGAGAATGGACGGCAAGAGGCGCAGGCGCGTCGTCGGGTCGGTGGCGTCGGAGCCCAGCACCTCCACCAGCTCAAAGCCGGAAAAGAGCCCCAGGGCTTGCTTTAGCGCCCTCCGATCCAGCGGTCGGTTGCGCAGCCGCAGGGTCTGGTACTTGTCCTGGATCTCCTGCACACTGGCGACGACATCGGTGGTCAGGCTAAGCTGCTTGCGCTTCTCCTCGTAGATCAGCCTTAAGATCAGCAGGGCGAGGCTCTGATTCAAGTCCAGCGAGACACGCCCCGATGCGTCGGGAGCCACCGCCTGGGCCACGCCGAAGGAAGGATCGAGGCGAAGCCCCCACCCCGCCACTTCCAAGTACCCTCGGACCAAGGCTTCGTGTCTCTCCAAGAAGTAGAAGTCGCGCCGGGTGTCGTCCTTGCTCTTCACCAAAAAGGTCTTGGTGAACAGGTGGTTGAGCACTCTGGCCAGGCTCTCGCGGTCACGCGGCGCCAGGGATGCGTACTCCTCCTCGGACCAGGATCGTGCCGCCTCCGGGTGCTGCTCCGTGGTCTGCGTGGGCTCAGCCATGTTTCTTCCTCCGAATGGTCACGTTGCGGAAACGAAAACGGCCGCCGGCAGACTCCACCCGCGGCCCGTTGAAATCGATATGGTAGGCGGCTTTGCGGCTGCCGGTGTAGGCGGCCATGTGAATCAGAAAGAGGAAATCGTCCGTGGTCTCGATGTCCAGGTCCGCAGCCTGCAGTTCCGCCCAAGGCGCAATCCGGCTGAGGACGTAGTGGTTCACCCGTTCGACCGTGAGGCGGTCGGCCAACTGCTGCCGCAGACGGTCGATGGCCTTCTGCTGCGCCACCTCATCTACCGGCTGGCGGGCCAGGGGCATCGGCCGCAACATATCGCGAACGCGCCTGGGCGTGAACAGGGACCGGTCCTCCAAAGCCTCAACCGATCCCAAAGAGAAGAGCGGCTGCCAGTCCCCCGGCACTTCCTCCCGCTTGTCCCACAGGCCGCCGGCCAACTGCTCACCCATGAACTTGAGCAGGTCAATCAGCTGCCCCTCGGTGTCCTGGCTGCTGTTGAGCATGTAGCGGACCTGCTCCAGCGAGTTCTTGGCGTACTGGGCGTTGCGCCAGTCGATTTCGTGGAGCAGGGCGTCGACGCTGTCGTAACTGGTTTCGATGAAGGCCAGGCGCCGCATGACCTCGGCCTGGGCCTGCCGCTTCTCCGCCAGTTGGCCGCTGGCCAGGATGCCCTCGGCCGCTGCCGAAATCCTCGCCTCGTCACGGAGCCAGGCCCGAACCACCGCCAGGATCTTGGGGCGGTAGCGGGACACGTGGTCCGACGTCTTTAACTGATGATAGCTCCGGCTCAGGATTTCCCCCTGGTACTCCAGGAAGTGCGTCGCCAGGATGTCCTGGGGCCGCTTCTGCTCCAGGAGCCTCTCGGTGTAGCGGCGGATGTTGTGGTTGAGGGATTTCAACTCCCGCACCAGGGCCTCGGTGTTCTCGTAGGCCGCCTGCAAGGCCAGGTGTCCTTCCCGCTGCGCCTCGTCACTGGCGAGAGCAAGATAGGTCTGAAAGACGAACCCACGGTATTCGGTCTGCTTGCGGGTCCGGATGCGATCGAGGGTCTCCAGCACCTGCACGGCGTAGTCCATCAGGTTGACGTAGTCCTCGTAGTTGGCCCGCGGCTCGATGTCGATCCAGCCGGCATCCTTCATTCGCCGCAGGATGGCGTTGGCCTTGGCCCGCGGGTCGGTGGGGAGCGGCTCATCGGGGTCGGTCGGGGACTCTGACTCTTGGGCGCTGTTGGCCCGGCTGCCGGCCCCGTTGGAATTAGCGCCGTTGGGGTCGGCCCCAGCGGCGGCGCGCGGCGAGGTGCTCGCGGTCTCGCTATCCCAAAGGTCGTCCTCCAGCCAGTCGTCTTCCGCTTGTCCTGCCTCTTCCCGCTCCACCATCAGGTCGGTGAGGACGCCCGCCACGTCATCCCGCCGAATCCCGTAGAGGTTGCGGCGGTAGAGGTCGTACAGCAGAAAGAGGGCATCGGCGTACACCGCCCTGCCCCTGCCGGCCAAGAGCCCAAAAAAGCGCTCTGGAACGATGTCGAACAGCCGCACGCGATCATCCTCCACGTCGGCGGTATTCGACACATCTTCCGCAGCGTCCTGCCAGATGCGGATTTTGGGGGCTGGACTATGTGCGGGCAACGAACAAGTCTGTGGCCATCATCGGGCAGGTGGCACTCCAAAGGTGTAGTGCCACGCAAACCCGTCCTCCACCGAGTGCAATCTCGAAAGGAGATTTGCCGGCGGTACTGTTTCGGTCAAACTCCGGCTAAGCCACACAAATAGATTTTTCTTTCGTAAAGGGATGAAGCAGGAAATCGTACCTGCCAGGTCGAATCGAGGAGTCCAATATCATGACCGTCGGTCCGTTATCCGGAACAACCTAGGGGGTGTCGGAGTGCTGACCTACCTCAGTCGCCGCTTGCTCTTCCTGGTACCGATCGTCCTTGGAGTCTCGTTCTTCGGATTCATGCTGACGCGGCTCCTGCCCGGCGATCCGGCCCTGATGCTGGCGGGGGAACAGGCCACGCCGGATGCGGTTGCCCGCATCCGCAGCCAGCTGCAACTCGACCGCCCGTTGCCGGTACAGTATGCCGCATACATGAGGGGGCTGCTCCGAGGCGACCTGGGTACCGCCTGGCACACCAGCCATACCGTGGCCGAGGATTTTAAGAAGCGGTATCCGGCCACCGTCGAACTGACCCTGGTCAGCATGATCCTCGCAGTCGGGATAGGCATCCCGGTGGGCATTCTATCCGCGGCCTTCAAGAACCGCTGGTTTGACCACCTTGCCCGGCTCCTCTCTCTTGGGGGCGCCACAATGCCCATCTTTTGGCTTGGCCTGATCGCCATCTACCTGTTCTACTTCCGGCTCCATTGGGCTCCCGCTCCCATGGGCCGAGTCTCCGTTGCCTTTGGCGAACCCGCCGGCCCCACGGGCCTGCTGCTGGTCGACGCCATCGGCAACTGGCCCTTGTGGCGAGACGCCCTGGCCCACATCGCCCTGCCCGCCCTCTGCTTGAGCACCGGGACGATGGCCATCGTCAGCCGCATGACCCGCGCCGCCATGCTGGAGGTGATCGGTCAGGACTTCATCCGCACGGCTCGAGCCAAGGGACTGCCCGAAATCATGGTGCTCCTCAAGCACGCGCTGCGCAACGCGCTCATTCCAACGGTCACCATCCTGGGGCTGCAGTTTGGCCAACTGCTGGGCGGCGCAGTCCTGACAGAAACCATCTTTTCCTGGCCCGGGTTGGGCAGCTACGTCACGGAATCGATTCTGATCACGGACTATGCCCCTGTTCAGGCCTTCGCCCTCGTCAGTGCGGCAATCTATGTGATCATCAACCTGGGGGTTGACGTGCTCTACGCCTGGATTGACCCTCGCATTCGCTACAGCTAGAACAACTAGGCGTCCGGCGAACCGGCGCTCAGGATGCCAGGGAGGCATAGCCGTGATCAGCTCGTTCCCGCCACCCCAGCCCGCGGCAGAAACCGGCCCAGCCCAGGGCGCCCATCCCGCCGCTCCGGCCGGCGGCGCCAGCCCCGGTAGCCGTAGCGCGTGGTCCCGCCAGGGGCGCAGGGCGCTGCGCAACCCCCTGACCGTGCTGGGCTTGATCGTCATCCTGGGCTGGATCGCGTTTGCAGCTCTGGCTCCGGTGCTGACCCCCACCTCCCCCAACGAGCCAGACCTGGCTGCGCGCCTCCAGGCGCCCAGCGCGGCGCATCCTTTCGGCACCGATCAGTACGGCAGGGACATCCTGGTTCGCACCATCTACGGGGCCCGCATCTCCATGGGCATCGGCCTCATCTCGGTGGGGATCTCCCTCGCCGTCGGGCTCCCCCTGGGAGCCGCGGCGGGTTATTACGGGGGGGGGCACCGAGCAGGTGATCATGCGCGTGATGGACATGGTGCTGGCTTTTCCCGCCCTGGTGCTGGCCATGGCTATTGCCGCCTCCGTGGGCCGTGGCCTCGGCTCCGCGATGGTGGCCGTGGGACTGGTCGGGGTGCCTGACTTCGCCCGGCTCATGCACGCCCAAACCCTCTCTCTGCGCCAAAAGGAATACGTGGAGGCGGCCCATGCCATCGGCGCCGGCGACGCCGTCACCATCCTCCGGCACATCGTGCCCAACGCGCTTTCACCCATTGTGGTGCGAGCCACCCTCGGCCTCGGCTTCGCCGTGCTCACGGCCGCCAGCCTGAGCTTCCTTGGCCTTGGGGTGAAACCCCCCGAGGCCGAGTGGGGCGCCATGGTGGCCGATGGCAGAGAGTTCATCATCTCCGGCCAGTGGTGGATCTCCACGTTCCCCGGGCTGGCCATCATGAGCGCCGTGTCTGGTTTCAACTTGCTCGGCGACGGCTTGCGGGATCTCCTGGACCCGCGCCTTCACGATAATTAGCCAAAGGAGGCGTTCGAATCATGAAAAGCGCGCGGATTGTGGCCCTTCTCCTACTGGCGTCGCTGGCCCTGACAGCCTGCGGGAGTCCAGGCGCAACGAAACCCCAACCTCAGGCGCCGGGCGCGGTAGCCGGTGAGAAAACTCTCGTTCTGGCGTTCAGCGACGGCGGTACCACCCTCGATCCCTACAACGCCAACGACCTGACCTCGGACACGCTCACCCTGGCCATGTACGATAACCTGGTCCAGTTGGGCAAGAAGGTCGTCGATGGCAAGTTGGTGGCAGATGACACCAAGATCGAGCCGATGCTCGCCAAGTCATGGGCTTCAGCTGCAGACGGCAAGTCCTACACCTTCAAGCTTCGGGAGGGCGTCAAGTTCCACAACGGCGACCCTCTGACCGCCGAGGCGGTCAAGGCCTCGTTCGAGCGTCTCCTGCGCACCGGGGCCAGCGGCAAGTTCCTCTTTGCCACGGCCGCAATCGACCAGTCCAACCCGGTGGAAGCAGTGGATGACCTGACGGTGAAGATCAACCTGACCAAGCCCAACCCAACGTTCCTCCAGGTGATCTCTCTCTACAACTTCGCCATCACCAACCCGCGCGTTTTGGCCAACCAGCCGGATGACTATCTGGTTAAGCACGCGGAGGGCACCGGAACGGGCGCTTTCAAGCTGGTCTCCTGGAACCCTGCCACCCAGGCCGAATTCGTCGCCAACAAGGACTACTGGGCGGGTCCACCCAAGGTCGACCGCGTGATCATCAAGTTCATCAAGGAAGACGCCAACCGCGAAATGCTCGTACAGAGCGGCGACGCCGACCTGGCCATTGAAATCCCCGCCAAAGACGTGGACGCGCTGAAGAAGAACGACAGCCTGATCATTCGCTCGGATCCATCCGGCCGCGTTTTGTACTTCCTCCTGAACACGAAGGTCAAGCCCTTTGATAACCTCAAGGTCCGGCAGGCCCTGGCTTACGCCGTGCCCTACGACGGCCTGGTCAACAAAGTCATGTACGGCCAGGCGAAACAGGCCAAGAGCCCGCTGCCGTCCTTCATGCCCATGTATGACGGTTCCTTCTGGAATTACAGCTATGACCTTGAGAAGGCCAAGCAACTCCTGACGGAGGCTGGGTACCCGAGCGGTTTCTCCTTTGACTTCATCCTCGGTTCGGGCTTTTCAGACTGGGAGGAATCGGCCGTGCTCATCCAGGCCTCATTCGCCAAGATCGGGGTCAAGATGAACATCCAGAAGATGGCGCGCTCCGAGTTCCTTCAGCTGATTAAGAAGCGGGAAACGCAAGCCTTCATGTCTAAGTGGACCTCCTTCGTCAACGATCCCGGCTACCACCTGGGCTTCCTGCTCTGGAGCAAGGGATCCAGCAACTACGGGAACTACGCGAACGCCGAAGTGGACAAGGCGCTTGAGACGGCCAAGGATGAAACGGACGGCGCCAAGAGGGCTGCGCTCTACAAGGATGCCCAGCGCCAGATCGTCCACGACGTCCCCTGGATCTTCCTGTATGAGTACAACCGGGTCGTCGTCCACAACAAGGGCCTGAAGGGATACGCTTTCTACGTCGACGAGCTGGTCCGCATCCGCGATCTCTACAAGTAGCCCAGTGGTTTTGGCAGCGAAGGGAGACGGAAGTCCGTCTCCCTTCGCCCCTGCTGCAGTGTTCAGCAGCGTCGCTTATCCACCCTGCCCCGAGGAGGTAGCCCAGTGTCCGATCGATCTGCGCTGAAGCAGCGTCTGTTCCGTGAGATTGACAGGCGGCAAGACGAACTCGTTCAGTTGCTGCAGGTGCTCTTGCAGTTTAATACGGAAAATCCTCCCGGCAACTCCAGGCCCATCGCGGAGCACATCGCCAGCTACCTGTCCCAGGCGGGCGTAGTCTCGAACCTCCACGCCGCACCGGGCGACCACTACAACCTCACGGCTGATATTGAAACCGGACGGGCGGGCAAGCGCCTCCTGTTCTGCGGCCATACGGATGTGGTTCCGGCGGGCGACCCGTCCCGTTGGAGTTTCCCTCCTTTTGTCGGGGACGTATCGGAGGGCTTCGTTCGCGGCCGGGGGGCCAGCGACATGAAGGGGGGTCTGGCTGCCTTTCTCTTCGCCGCTGCGCTCCTGAAGGAGTTCGAGGACCAACTGGCAGGATCCATTGGGCTGGTCGTGGTCGACGACGAAGAAGCGGGTGGCGAGTACGGCGCTCGCTGGCTGCTCGCCCAGGGGGCGGTCCACGGGGACGGCTGTATCATCGCGGAGCCCTCCGGCCCGTCGAACCCCACCATCGGTCAAAAGGGCTCCTGCTGGTTCGAGGTCTCCTTCACCGGCATCCCCGCCCACGGCTCACTGGCCCCCCTGGCCGGCGAGAGCGCCATCGTTAAGGCCGCAGCGGCGGTCCAGCAGTTGCAAAAACTCCACGCCATGCCAGTCAAGCCGCCGCAGGACATCGCCGAGGCGCTGGCCGCCTCCAAGGCCTACCTCAGGCTGGAGGGGAGAGCGCCCGTGGCGGACATCCTTGACCACGTGAGCGTCAACGTTGGCGTGGTTCAGGGCGGAACCAAGACCAATGTCGTTCCAGATCACTGCTCCATCCAGGTGGATAGCCGGGTTCCCTTCGGCCTCACCCACGAGGATGTGATGGCAGAGGCCCGGCGGCTGCTCGACCAACTCGGGTACGCCTATCAGATCCGGCCCCTGGGCTTCTGGGGGCCCGCCAACTACACCCGCCCCGACGACCCCGTGGTAGCGGCGCTTCTGCAAGGTATCCGTGATGCGCGCGGTGGAAGCCCCTACGGCGTCCTCCAGTGGGCCAGCAGCGACGCGCGCCACTTCCGGGCCCATGGAATTCCCGTGCTCCAGTACGGGCCTGCCGAACTCGCCACCATTCATTCCTGGGACGAGCGGGTCCGTGTGACAGACCTCGTGGCTGCAGCCAAGACCTACTCCGCCGCGGCGGTGGAGTACCTTCTTGCGCAGGGCCATGGTTCCAGGAGGGGGCGAAAGGGTGATTAGGAGAGAAAGCCCGGCGCCGGACAGGGGCCTGCTGCAGACGGTGGAGCGGGCCTTGCAGTTGCTGGAACTGTTCACGCACGATACCCCGGAGTGGGGCCTGAGCGATGCCGCGCGCCAGTTGAGCCTGCCGAAGAGCGTCACCTTCAGGCTCATCGAAACCCTGGCCGTGCACGGCTACCTCTCACAAAACCCAGATAACAAGCGGTACCGCTTGGGGCTTCAGCTCCTCGCCCTGGGAGCCGTGGTGACGGAAAGCATGGACCTTCGCCGCGCCGCCCAGCCCCATATGGAGGAACTGGCGCAGGGGACGGGGGAAACCGTATTCTTGATGGCGCTGGAGGGTGACCAGGCTGCCGTCGTGTCCAAGGTGGACAGCGCCAGCCCCATCCGCGTCCACATGGCCCTCGGCGTCCCGGCGCCGCTCACCCTCGGCGCTTCGAACAAGGTCATGCTGGCCTTTCTGCCCCCGGACCACATCGAACGGATACTGGCCCAACCGCTTCCCACCATGACGGGCCGGGGGACCACAAGTGTCCAACAGCTCCGGCAGGAACTGGCCGGGATCCGCCACTGCGGCTGGGCCTACACCGCGGGAGAGGTGACCCCGGACGTCGCAGGCCTCGGCGTT
>JAMDAP010000049.1:3246-8654 GCA_023484675.1 Bacillota bacterium | reverse complement strand
TACCCGGGCACAGCGCTGACCCCACCAGCAGCGCCTGGAACCACGATAACATTCGCATGGGAAGCCAGGTCTTCAGTTACGTGAACTCCTTCGCCGGGCAGCTGGCGGCGTCCGACTTCGGCGGGGCGCGGCAGGCCTCGGAGGCCCCGGCTTACCGGGTCGCAGCCCTGGGTTCGGCCGAGGCAGCGGCGACCGTGGCGAACAGCACCCAGGCCGTTGCGGACAGCGGCCGCATTTACCGCGGCGGACAGTGGGTGAAGGGTCAAGCGTCGGAGACGGTGCCGGTGGAGTCCGGCGCCAAGCAGGTCGTGTTTGAGGTCCTGAGCGCTTCGCCGGGACTCCAAGTCACTCTGGTGAGCCCGTCGGGACAGCGTCTGAATGCCGACCAGCGTCACGCTGCCGACGAGTACTTCCGGGGCGCGGAGCGCGTCGCCCTGGTGGTGGTTCAACCCGAAGGAGGCCTGTGGAACATCGAAATGCAGGACGCCTCGGGCAGCAACGGCGCCTACCTGGCCAGCGCTGCCATCGAGGGCGGCCTGACCGCCCAACTGGCGCGGCCGGCGGGCGTGGTGGAGCCGGGCAGCAGCCTGGACCTGTCGCTGACCCTGGCCGGTGGACCGGCAGCGATTGCCTCGGCTGAGGCGGAGGGCACGCTGGTTCGGACGGAGTCGGGCAAGTCACGGCCGATGAAGATCTCGGCCGGCCATCTCGGTCAATGGGTCCAGGGCAAGGGCCTGAAGGCCAAGCAACTCTTGCCCAAACAGGATGGGATCTACAACCTGTCCCTGACCATCCGTGGCACCCTGGTCGATGGCAGCCCCTTTGAGCGCAGCCTGGTCACCTCCTTCGCGGTGGTTGATCCGGCGCATCGTGACGCCGCCCACCTGAAGGGTCTGGTCAAGTAGCACCGGGGCGAAGCAGACAACCAAGGAGCATCCCGGCCTGTGCGGGATGTTCCTTAGCTTTGCTGTGGTCTGGCGCGGACCGCGGGACGCACGCCGTTGGCTACGCGGCGCGGGAGTCGTTAGGTGCGAAACCAAACGAACTTGGCGCCCGTCTATCCTCACAGGTGGATTGCCAGGGCGCCGGAAAAGCTCAGCCCGGAACAGTGGGGGGCCGTTGAAGCCTGGGTGGCCCAAGGCGGCGTGCTGATTCTGGGCGGAGGCAGCCGTAAAGCAGGGAAATAGCCACCCTTCCGCAGAAGAAGGGCGGCTGTCTCATTGGAGGAGGTTGATCATGGACCGTATCCGAGTCTCCATCAAGGCTGTGATTATCGAAGGCGAAAAGATCCTGGTGACCAAGAACCACGACTCCTGGGGCTTTTTCTACCTCTTGCCCGGCGGGGGCCAGAACCCGGGTGAAACGGTCGAAGCTGCCCTCAAGCGGGAATGCTGTGAGGAGATCGGCACGGAGGTGGAGGTGGGCGAACTGCTCTACGTACGCGACTACATCGCCGCCCATCACGAGTTTGCCGAGTGGGACGGTGACACACACCAGCTGGAACTGATGTTTTCCTGCCGGCTGACGGCCGGCGCCGAGCCTGGCAATGGCAGCGAGCCGGACACGCGTCAGGTGGCCGTGGAGTGGCTGGACATCTCCGACCTTGGGCCCTATCGGCTTTACCCCGCCGCCCTCAAAGAATTCTTAGCGAGGCCCCGCGAACAGGGCGCCCTCTACCTCGGGGACGTGAACTGAGTTCCCTCCGGCCCGAAGGTGGCGCGGTCCACGTTCACGTAGCCCGCCCCCTGCGCATCCGCTTGGAGGTGCCGGTCCTCGGCCGTTGCCTGCAGGCGGGCCTTCACCTCGTCCGGACTTAGTTCCGGCTGGGCCTCCAGCAGTTGGGCGCAAATGCCGGCGATGATCGGCGTGGCCATGGAGGTGCCGCTCAGGGTGAAGTACCACCGGCCGGTGCGGGCGCCTGAATCCTGCTTGTCGAGGTAGGAGCCGGGTGAACGCAGCGAGGTGATCCCCACGCCCGGGGAGAGAATATCCGGCTTGTGAATGCCGTCTGGGGTGGGGCCGCGGCTGGAGAACGAGGCCAGGACATCGTCGCTGCGGTCCACGGTGCCGCGATCGTCCATGGCGCCCACGGTGATCACCTGCGGGTTGATGCCGGGGGTGGAGATGGTCCTGGGTTGAGGGCCATCGTTGCCGGCGGCTACAACGGTGACGATGCCCGCGTTCCAGGCCTTGCTCACCGCCTGGCAGAGGGGGTCGCCGGCGCATTCGCTTTGGGCCGGTGCGCCCAGGGACATGGACATGATGCGGATGCTGTAGCGGGCCTGGTTTTGAATGACCCAGTTGATACCCGCCAGCATCGAGGACATGGTGCCGGATCCCATCTTGTTCAACACCTTGACCCCGATGACCTGCGCCGCAGGCGCCGGGCTCTTGAAGCGGCCCGAGGACTCCTTGCCGCTGCCGGCAGCGCAGCCGGCGACGTGGGTGCCGTGGCCGTTGTCGTCGTAGGGTGAGGTCCGGCGATGGACGAAGTCCTGGAAGGCGGTGATGCGCCCGTTGAGATCCGGGTGCGGGTAGATTCCGGTGTCGATGATGGCGATAGTCACTCCTTTCCCGGTGTAGCGGCTGGCGGTCTTGAGGTCGTCGGTGGAGGGCACGGCCACATCGAGCAGGGCCCTCACCTCGCGGTCTTCCCAGATGCGGCCGACCCCTTGACAGGCGCAGATATCCTGGAGGGCCCGGGCGTGGGCTTTGACGCAGACATAGCCCAACTCATCCAGGTGGTGCGTGGCCTTGAGCCTGTGCCGGCGGATGGTGCCGGCCATGGCGGCGCGGTCGCCGGAGGCGTCGATGACCACGGGAATGCGCGGCACACGGGACACCAGAGCGTACCAGAGCCCATGGAACCAGCAGGGGAGCCAGCGGGGCGGACGGTAGAGGGCAAAGAGGCGCCGCCGCAGGGAGGTCTCAATGCGGTGACCGTCGGTTTGAAGCCAGGCCAAAGCAGATGCAAGCATTCGTGCATACCCCCTGCTAATCAGGATATGCACGTTATGTTAACATGTCACAAGGGCGGCACCGGGAGACATCATGAGAACTGGCGGAGTAGCGCCGGCAGGGCAAAGGCGCAGCGGCGTCGTACTCGGGAGGGGAGGGGAGGGATCCGCATGGCGACATCCGCTGACGGGACTGGCAGGACGGAAGGGGCTGCGCCCGCCGGTTCCATCAAGCGCCTTCGGGTTGTGGTGGTCGGACCGGGGGGCATTGCTCAGAAGGCCCACCTGCCGGTGCTGGTCGATTTGCCGGAGGTGGAGGTGATCGGCCTCTACGGGCGTTCCCGGGAACGAACCCGGCCGGTGGCGGAGCGATTCCGGGTTCCCATGCTGACCGGTTCCCTCGGCGACGCCCTGGACCGCGCCTGCGAGGGCGGCTGCGAGGGGGGGGCGGAGGCGGCGGTGGTGCTCACGGCCACGGAGAACCACGTGGAAGCCTCGGCTCTGGCCTTGGAGCGCGGCCTGGATGTGCTGGTGGAGAAGCCCGTCTCGCGTTCCCTGGAAGACGCCCGGGCCTTGGTGCGCCAGGCGGAGGAGCGGCAGCGCATCCTGATGGTGGCCTTCAACCGCCGCCACGCGCCGATATACGCCAAGACGCGGTGGATGCTGGCCGGCCAACCGGGCCTGGTGGCGGCCGAGAAGCTGCGCACCCACGCCGGCGACAGCCTGGCCGAAGCGGTCATCGATGACGCCATCCACCAGATCGATCTCCTGCGCTGGTTTGGAGGTGAGGTGGACAGCGTGCAGGCCACGGCGGAGGAGCGCGGCGGCATCTTTCGCAGCCTTGTGGTCGGGCTCCGCTTCGCCGGAGGCGGCATGGGCTCCCTGGTGCTCAGCCACGTCGCAGGGGCATGGTCCGAGCGGCTGACCTGCCACGAGGGGCGCCGAACCCTGGAGGTGCTGAACATGGACGCCCTGGAGGTGAGCCAGGGGGGCGCCACCACGCGCCAGGGCTTCTCCACCTGGACACCTGTACTGGAGCGGCGCGGTTTTGTCGAACAGGCCCGCCATTTTGCCGCCTGCTGTCGCGATCGGCAAGAGCCCCTCACCAGCGGGCGTGACGCCCTGCGTACGCAGGAACTGGCGACGCGGATCATCGAAGCCATCAGGTAATTCCGGTGGGGCTTCCTCCCGGGCGCATGGCCGCGGCCTTTCTGGGGAAGGATACGTTCAGCTTGTCTTGCCGTCTACGATGTCAACCGGTTCCCTGGCCCATGTGGAGGCAAACGTATGGGGCTACGGCGGTGGCTGGAGCAGTGGTTTCCCCCGGAGCCCGAACAACCCCAGTCCGAACAGGAAGCTTCCGGTAACCATCAAGGCGGCGGGGACGTGGAACCAGCCGCCATTCATGGCGAACCCTTGGGGACCAGCCTGCAGATGAAGCGCCTCAAGCTGGAGGCCAACTTCGACCAGTGTTCTGACGTGATCTTTCGCGAGTACCGCGGTCAGAACCAGCAAATGGCGCTGCTTGTCTACATCGATGGCCTGGTCGCGGCGGAACGGGTGGAGCGGGACGTCTCGACCACTTTGCTATACGGGTTGCCGCCGAAGCCGGGACTGTTGCAACGATTCAACCTCGATCAGGTTCGAAACCATGTGGCTGAAAGCGCGTTACCCACAACCCAGGTCTCAACAGCCCATACCTACGGAGAGCTGTTGGATGGTGTGCTCCGGGGTGAGGTGGCGCTGGCGCTGGACGGCTTGCCGGGGGCCATCCTGCTCAGCTACAAGGAATGGGAGCGCCGCCAACCGGAAGAACCTCCCGCCGAGCCCGTTATCCGCGGCCCTCGCGAGGGATTTACGGAGAACCTTCGGACGAACACCGCCTTGCTCAGGCGCCGGCTGCGGACGACAACCTTGAAGCTGGAGCGCTTGACCATCGGTCGGGTCAGCAAGTCCGACGTCGTGATAGCGTACCTGAGCGATGTCGCTTCCCCTGACCTGGTCCGCGAGGTGCGGCGGCGCCTGTCCAGGATTCAAATCGACGCCATCTTGGAAAGCGGCTACCTCGAGGAAATGATCGAGGACCAGCCCTTTTCGCCCTTCTCACAGGTCCAGAATACGGAACGTCCCGACATCGCGGCGTCGTCTCTGCTGGAGGGGCGGGTGGCCGTCCTGACGGATGGGACGCCCTTCACACTAATCGTCCCGACGACCTTCTTCCAACTGTGGCAAGCCAACGAGGACTACTACGAGCGGTTCATCATCAGTTCCGCCCTCCGCCTCCTGCGCTACTTCCTTCTGCTTTCAGCCCTGGTCCTGCCATCTTTCTATGTTGCCATCGTCACGGGAGTAGAGGTAGCGGAAGCGCTCGCCGCTATCCTTGGCCTTGATGTACCACGTTTCCTTGTTACGGCCGTGAAAGCGCAGGAGGCGGAGGGCGGAACTGATGAT
>JAMDAP010000049.1:0-3236 GCA_023484675.1 Bacillota bacterium | reverse complement strand
GCAACAGTCCCGGCTTCGGCGGCAACCCGTATAGCAAAGTGGTCGAGACGTCCCGCCATCTTTCTATGTTGCCATCGTCACCTTTCACCCCGAGATGTTGCCGGCCAACCTGCTCCGCACCATCGCCGCCGCCCGCGAGGCAATCCCCTTTCCGACGCTGGTGGAGGCCTTCATCATGGAGTTCTCCTTCGAAGGGCTGCGCGAGGCGGGGCTCCGCCTGCCGCGTCAGGTGGGCCCGGCGATCAGCATCGTCGGCGCGCTGGTGATTGGCCAGGCGGCCATCCAGGCGGGCATCGCCTCAGCCCCGATCGTGATTGTGGTGGCCATCACCGGCATCTCGTCCTTCGCCGCCCCTCGCTACAATGCGGCCATCTCCCAGCGGTTGCTCAGATTCCCGTTGATGGTCCTGGCGGCCACCTTCGGCCTGTTTGGCGTGGTCGCCGGCCTGATGGCCATCGCCATTCACCTCAGCTCGCTGCGTTCTTTCGGTGTTCCCTACCTGTCACCCGTGGCGCCCTTTCATCCCAGCGATTCCAAGGACGTCATCTACCGGGTGCCCTGGTGGGCCATGCGGCGGCGGCCGCAGCCCTTGGCACGACGGAATCTGGAGCGTGTCCCCCCGGGGCAGGGGCCGCGTCCGCCCAGGTCAGACAGTTGACGGGGGGTCCCTGCCATGAAGTTCGGTGCCCAGGCTCGTGTCTGGGTGGTTCTGGTCTTGACCCTTTCGGTGTTGTCCACGGGATGCTGGGATCGGGTCGAGACCAACGATCTGGCCATCGTGGGCATGGCCGGCATGGATCGGCTGGAGAACGGCCAGCTGCTCCTATCCGTGGCTATTGTGGTGCCAAGCCGGTTTGGCGGCCCCAGCGGCGGGACTGGAGGAGGTGGTGGGGGAGGCGGACAGGGGCAGGCAAGGCCCGTTGTCACGCTGAGCGCCGGCGGAGTCGACGTTGCGGAAGCGGTTTCACGCTTGCAGATGCAGGTACCCCGACAGCTCTTCTGGGGCCAGATGCGCGTGCTGGTGCTCGGGGAGGAGTTCGCGCGCAGCGGCGTACGAGCGAGCATGGACTTCTGGTTGCGGCATCGACAACCGCGCCTGACCACCCATGTCGTCGTGGTTCCCGGACAGGCCCAGGCTTTTCTGGAAAGAGTCTGGCCAACGCTGCGAAGCAACCCCGCCGAGGCGATTCGCGAAGTGATTCGTAGTCACTACGGTGTGGAAAGCATGCTCAGGGACTTCCTGGAGGCCCTGGCCAGCGATTCGCAAGATCCGGTCGCCCCTCGCTTTGAACTGGTCGCCGTGGAAGGGAAGGACGGAGCCCGCCGGGAAGCCGAGATGACCGGCACGGCCCTCTTTCGCGACGACAAGCTGGTGGGATGGCTGGACATGCAGCAGACGCGGGGGCTGACCTGGCTGCGTGGCGAGACGCAGCGCGGGACGGTCACCGACGTCATCCAAGGTCGAGGCGCGGTCAGTTTTGTTTTGGTGCGTTCCCGGTCCCGTCTTACCGCACGGCTGGAAGGAGATAAGGTAACGGCCGCGTTGAATCTCCTGACCGAGGACGACGTGGAGGACAACGGTGCGGGCCTGGATCTCAGCAAGCCGGAGGAGATCGCCAAGCTTGAGCCCAGGCTTGCCAAGCGTCTGGAAGACCGCATCCGGTCGAGCTTTCAGACCATCACCCGCCAATACGGGGTGGATCCCATGGGCCTGGGGGAGGCCCTGCACCGGGCTGACCCCCGGGCCTGGGCCCAGGTGCGAGGTCAGTGGCACAAGCTCTTGCCGGAGGCCGGGCTGGAGGTTGTTGTGGGCGCACACGTGCGCCGCACCGGCAAGGTCAGTTCGCCCCTGACCCGGCCGAGGGGCTCCGAGACAGCGCCATGACGGTCATTCTCCTGCTGATGATTCTAGGCCACTTGACGGTCCTGGCCATCGAGTTGCCCCACGTTGTGCGCCACCGGCTGAAGCGCGAGTGGGTGGTGTTGCTGGTCCTCACCGGCATCAACCTGGTGATCAGCTTCCTGCTGACGGCCAGCGTCCGTGTTCCTGGCCCGACGGACTGGATTGAAGCTGTCTTTGGACCACTCGGGCGGGCTTTTCGGGACTGACCGGTCGGGGGTGGTTCGTGGCGGCTGCCCGCCGCCCGGCCCGGGGGCCGTGACGTCAAGGAAGAAGAGCGCTGGAGGGGGGACCCTATGCAGGAGAAGGGGCGCGTCAGCCCGGGACAGGTCTGGCTCCTCATCTTCGGATTCATGGTGGGCAGCGCCATCCTCCTGCCCAACGCCCCCGCCGCCAAGCGGGACGCATGGCTGGCTGTCCCGCTGGGCGAGGGGCTCGGGATCGCGATGGCTTTCATCTACACCGGCCTGCTGGCGCGATTCCCAGGGAAGACGCTGGTGGAGGCCGCCACGTGCGCCCTGGGAACCTGGCTCGGAAAGTTCGTGGGCCTTCTGTACTTCTGGTTTGCCCTGCACCTGGGCTCCCTGGTCCTCCGCAACTCGTGGGAGTTTCTGGCGGCCACCGTGCTCAGGCAGACACCTCCTCCGGCGACGGCCATCGTGCTCATGCTCCTGGTGTGGTATGCCACCCGAGGCGGAGTGGAGGTCATTGCCCGCACGGCCCAACTCCTCGTTCCGTTGGTGATCATCATTCCGACGCTGTTCATCGTTGCCATGCCGAGCCACGTCAATCTGAGAAACCTGCTGCCCATTCTGGAGAACGGCTGGGTTCCGCTGCTGAAGGGGTCCTTGCAGACGGCTACCTTCCCCGCCGGTGAGACCATCCTCTTCACCATGATCCTTCCCTACATGAAGCCGGCGGGAGAAGCCCGCAGGGTGACCGTGTCGGCCATAGCGGCGACTGCGGTGCTCGGCACGCTCGTGGTCGGGCGGGATGTCGCCGTGCTGGGGTCCCTGCGGGAGCATCTCTCCTACCCGGCGTACGACGGGGTGTCCATGGTGACGATCGCCAACTTTGTCGAGGGGCTTGAAGCGCTCCTGGTTGCCCTTTGGATCGTGGGAACCTTTACCAAGATCACCGTCTGCCATTACGCCGCAGCCCTGAGTCTGGCCCAATTGACCGGCCTGAAAGACTACCGACCGCTGACGGGGCCTCTCGCTGCGATGATCCTGGTCTTGTCCTTCTGGGTGTATCCCAACGCGGTTGCAATGAACTCCTTTGCTGCAACAACTTGGGTCCCCTACGCTTTCGTCTTTGAACTGATCATTCCGCTACT
>JAMDAP010000102.1:2868-8839 GCA_023484675.1 Bacillota bacterium | reverse complement strand
ACAATGGGACTCCAAGGAGGTGCCCCGTCGTGGACGAACAGCGAAACCCTTGGCCCACCAACAACTCGGAGGTCTCGGACCAAGATCGGGATCTGGACGCCGCCCCTCTTCCCGGTGCGCCGCCTATTACCGAGAGAGAGCGGATGCTGGACGCCATTCGGGGCTGGGGCCGTGTGAAGACCCCGGCGGACCTGCTGGAACTCATCCGGTCCGAGTTTGCTCAGGCCCAGGGCACTTACAACGCTTGAGCGTCCGGTCCTGGGGCGGGTAGCCCCTGCCTCGCACCTGCCTGTGCCGCTCATCAAAAACAGGGCTTCTTTGGCAACACAACCCGCTTTCGGCGGGGTGGATAAAAGCCTAGCGCCGGCCGCATGATCGCGACCGGCGCTGTCTTTTGCGGGATTGCATCGGCTGGCGGGATGTGGGCGCCTAGCCCCGACCCTTCTGCAAGCGGTCGTTAACATCCTTCCAGTTGACGGTGTTCCACCAGGCGTCAACGTAGGCGGCGCGCTTGTTCTGGTACTTCAGGTAATAGGCGTGTTCCCAGACGTCCAGCGCCAGCAGCGGTACAACACCCCACTGGGTGAGGTTCTGGTGCTTCTCGGCGGTCAGGATCTCCAGCCTCCGGCCCTGAGGCTGCCACACCAGGATGGCCCAGCCGGAGCCCTCCACGGCGGCGGCGGCGGCGCTGAACTGCTTCTTGAAGGCCTCGTAGCTGGCGAAGTCCTTCTTGATCTGGTCGGCCACGGGGCCCGTAGCCGCGCCGCCGGCGTTCGGGGCCATGTTGGTCCAAAACACACTGTGCAGGAAGTGGCCGGAGCCGTGGAAGGCGGCCTCGCGCTCCCAGTGCTTGATCAGAGCGAAATCGCCCTTTTCCCGAGCCTCGGCCATCTTGGCCACGGCGTTGTTCAGACCGTCCACGTAGGCCTTATAACGCAGGTCGTGGTGCAGGTGCATGGTCTGCTCATCGATGTAAGGCTCCAATGCGCCATAGGGGTAGGGAAGGGGCGGAAGTTCATACTGAGCCATGGTCCACATCATCCTCCTGATTCCATTGATCCGCGGCTGCCAGCCGCGGGCTGTAAGGACCGCCCTTCCAGGGTATCCGCTTGGGAATTGCCCTATTCCGGAAGGGGCTCTAGTTCTTACCTATACTTTTTTATATAATAGGATTACAAAGATGTCAAGAGCGTCTGGCCCGATCTGGCAACGGCACCCAGCAGGGGCAGCCCACGGTGCTGTGGTATGATAGTCAGAAAGTGATTCAAGCGAGGTGATCGTGGTCGTGTCTTCCTCCGTTCCTCGTGTTCCGCCGGGGCAGCGCGTTACGCCGAAGTGGCCGGTGCTGCATCACGGGTCGGTGCCGGCGGCGGACCTGAGCCAGTGGGATTTCCGCGTCTTTGGCCTGGTGGAAGAGCCGGTACGCTGGACGTATGAAGAGTTCATGGCCCTGCCCCAAGTCCACATACACCGCGACATCCACTGCGTGACTGGCTGGTCGCGCCTGGACATGGACTTTGACGGCATCCCCTTCCGGGAAGTGATGAAGCACATTCGGCCCAGGCCGGAGGCCAAGTTTGTCATGGTGCGCGCCGAGCAGGATTTTACCACCAACCTTCCCCTGGAGGACCTGATGGCCGAGGACGTGGTCTTTGCGTACCGGGCGAGTGGTCAGGACCTGACGCCGGAGCACGGCTGGCCGCTCCGTTTGGTGGTGCCGCACCTCTACTTTTGGAAAAGCGCCAAGTGGGTCCGTGGCCTGGAGTTCACGGCCGAGGACGCCCCCGGCTTCTGGGAGCGGAACGGCTACCACATGCGCGGAGACCCGTGGATGAGCCAGCGTTTCAGCGCCAGCCCCTGATCCTGTAGGCCTTAAAACCCCGGTGGCGGCACCGGGGTTTTTACTTCTATGCTGCTGCGACTTGGCGTATTCATTGGCCAGGGGAACGTGGCGCGAGGCCGCGGTGCGTAGAAAGGAGTGGTGCGCCATGCTGAATATGCAGTACGTGGTGGCTCTGGTCATGGCCGTGGTGCAAGTCCTCAAGAAATGGGTTCCATCGCCGTTCCTGCCTCTGGTGGCCGTGGTGCTGGGGGCTCTGTTCAATGCCCTGAACGCCGTCCTCTTTGGCGGCGATCTCGCGGTCGCAGTCAAAGATGGCATTGTGGCGGCGGGTCTGGCTATCGGCATCTTCTCCGGCGTCAAAAACACCTTCCAGGCACGCTCCACCGGCAGCGGCCTCCACCGCTTGAGCGGACCCCGCAACGGCGGCGCGCCCAAAAATAGCGGCGGGTCCGGCAACGGCGGCGCGCCCAAACAGCCCTAGGACGCCAGAGTGTGCATACTCCCTCGAAAGGGGCACACTACGGCGCGAGGAGGTGGGCGTTCTGGACGACCGCGAGATTGCGGCAAGAGTGAAGCGGGCGCTTTTGAACCACACGCAGTCCTCGGGCCTCGACGTGCACGTGGAATGCCAGGACGGGGTGGTGCAGCTTTCGGGCGCTGTGGACGTGCTGGCCGACAGGCAGCAGGCCGAGTATATCGCCGGTCGCGTGTCGGGTGTCAGGGGCGTGAGCAACGGCCTGACGGTGGCCATGGACGGTAACGTGAGCGACGAGCACCTGCGGCAGGAAGTGGGGAAGAAGCTGGGGACCTCCGACCTGGCGCGGGGGGTTGGCGCCGAGGTGAGGGGAGGCCGCGTGACCCTGTTGGGTCGGGTGGACAACCTGGCCCAGGCCAGAGAAGCCTTCCGCCTTGCTTCGGGCACGCGGGGCGTGCGGGAGGTGTGCTCGGACATCCGCCTCGACGCCGGCGCTCCCAACGACGTGGCGGTGGTCAACGCGGTGGAACAGGCCTTGACGGAGGCCGGTCTGGACGCGGCCCACATTGACACCATGGCCGAGGACAACCAGGTGACCCTCCGCGGCTGGGTGGACCATGCCGGACAGAAGTCGCGGGCCGAGCAAGTCGTCAGCGAGCTGGATGGCGTCCGGGCGGTGGAGAACGAACTGGGCTTGCGCCAGCCGGAGGAGGTGGAAGGGTGAGCGAGAATCTGCCTCCCAGCGTCCAGCGGCAGGTGGAGCGCCAGGAACAGCAGGAAATACTCGACCCGGTGGACACTCAGAAAAACGAGCATAGCCTGCGAGATACCATGCACCGCCGCCAGGTTGAGACGTCCTACATGAGGACTCAGCAGCATCGCGAAGACAACGATTAAGAGAGGCATTGTCACCGCATTCCGTTGATTGGATAACCGTAAGAGAAAGCTTAAAGGCGCGCTGCAACAGCATTTGCGGCGCGCCTTTGGTCGCGCTGGGGCCCTGCTTTTCGCAGGGCGCTGGAGGACTCAGACCATCCGCTGGGGTGATGGAAAAGAGCGTCATGACGGTATTTTCTAAGACAAGAAAATCTTAGTGGCCCTGGCAAAAATGAGGGGGAACGTGACAGGATTTTGCCCTATAGCGTCGAAACCAAATCCTTCGAGGAGAAATTTGTCAGAAGTCCGCGAAGGAGGCCGGAGCAGTGAGCGGTCAGATCTTTGATTCCCGCGCCATGACTGCGCTGGAACGCGGGCTGGACGCCGCGTCCCTGCGCCAACAGGTCATCTCCAACAACCTGGCCAACGTCAACACTCCCGGGTTCAAGGCTTCCCACGTGCGATTCGAAAGCCTGTTGCAGGACGCGCTGGACAGTGGCAGCGCCCCAGCGCCGCTGCTCCAGCCGGTGGCCACCAACCCCATGCACTTTGGTTTGCCGGTGGCGGCAGCACGTCCTGCCGCGGCCGATCCGGTGGCCGGGGTGCGTCCGGCGGTGGAGCGGGAGACGGGCACGTCGGCCCGAAACGACGGCAACAACGTCGACATGGAACGCGAGATCACCTCCCTGATGGAAAACTCCCTGGTCTACAACGCTCTGGTCAGCCAGGTCAGCACGCGCTTTGCGTGGTTGCGGACCGCGATTTTCGAGGGGAGGCGGTAAGGCATGGGCCTCTTCCGCGCCTTTGAGATCAGCGCTTCCGGTCTGACGGCCGAGCGCCTGCGCCAGGACATCATCAGCAACAATCTGGCCAACGCCAATAGCACCCGAGCCACCCAGGGCCCGGACGGAAAGTGGCAGCCCTACCGGCGCCAGGTCGCCGTCTTTGCCGAGCGCGGCCCCTCTTTCGACCAGCTGCTGGCAGCGGCGGGGCAGAACGGCGGATTTGGTTCCATCGCCAACGGCCTCGACCAGAGTGCCGGTGACGGGGTGCGGGTGGCCGGGGTCTGGCAGGACCCGACGCCCTTCCGGTCGCGCTATGATCCGGGCAACCCGGATGCCGATGCCAACGGTTACGTGCAGATGCCGAACGTCAGCCCGGTGACGGAGATGGTCGACCTGATCACCGCTACCCGGGCCTATGAAGCCAACGTCAACGCCATCAACGCCACCCGCAGCATGGCCTTGAAGGCCCTGGAGATCGGCCGCTAAAGGCGCCAGGCCCAGGCCCAGGCCCAGGCCCAGGCCCAGGCCCAGGCCCAGGCCCAGGCGCGGGAACAGGAGGCTAGATCATGGATCCTCTCAAGCTGATACCCGGCGGTTCCCGTTTCGGCCCACTTCCGCCCCTTGGCGGCCCGGCCTCAAGTGCCGCCGCTGGCCTTGCCGGGGCCGCCGGCGTGGCCGGCGCCGCCGATGCCACCGGCCAGGCGGGAGCGGCATCCGGCCAGTCCTTTGCCGAGGTGCTGCAGAACACCCTGGACCAGGTGCAGCAGCTGCAGGCCACGTCCGATCGGTCGGCGCTGCTTGTGGCCACCGGCCAGGCCCAGGACCTGCACACCGCCATGATTGCGGCGGAAAAGGCCACGCTGGCTCTGGATCTGACGGCTCAGGTCCGCAACAAGGTGCTGGAGGCCTATCAGGAAATCATGCGAATGCCGGTCTAGCCGTGGCTTGAGGCTTAGCTCCGAATCTACGACGGCCATGGAGGTGAGACGGGTTGGGGGAAGCGACCAAGGCGGGGCAGAGCCTGCGGGAACGGTGGGTCAACCTGAACCTGCGCCAGAAGATCACCTTGTTGGTGTCGGCCGGGCTCCTGGTGGCCACGCTGGCGATGGTGCTCGTCTACGCCAGCCAGCCCGACTACTCGCCTCTGTTCACCAACCTGTCGCCCGACGACGCTGCCGCCATTGCCCAGAAGCTCACCGACAAGAAGATCCCCTACAAGCCCAGTGCCGATGGTTCCGCCATTCTGGTGCCGGCCAAGCAGGTCTACCAGGCGCGCTGGGCCATGGCCGCCGAGGGACTGCCCAAGGGCGGCGGGGTCGGATTTGAGATCTTCAATAAAACAGCCATCGGCGCCACCGACTTTGACCGCCGGGTGAGCTATACCCGCGCCGTGCAGGGCGAACTGGAGCGCACCTTTCGGCAGATGCCGGAGGTGGACAACGCCCGGGTGATGATCGTCCTGCCGGAGCAAGACCCCTTTGCCCTGAGCGACAAGAAGGCGGCACGGGCCTCGGTGTTTCTGCAGCTCAAGCCCGGGGTGCAGTTGGACCCCAAGCAGGTGCGGGGTGTCATCCAGTTGGTGTCCCACAGCGTCGACACCCTCAAGCCGGAGGACGTTACGGTTACCGATGTGCACGGGCGCATCCTGAATCCGGCCGACCTGGGCGAGGGCGGCGGCGTGGACCTGGCGGCTTCTGCTCAGTTGCAGCAGCAGAAGGCGTTTCAGCTGGAACTGCAGCAGAGTCTACAGACCCTGCTGGAGCAGGTACTGGGACCGGGCAATGTGGCCACGCGGGTGGTGGCCGATCTCAACTTCGATACCAAGACCCAGGACAAGCAGCTCTTCCAGCCCCTGGCCAGCGGCGATGGCGTGGTGCGCAGCCTGCAGCAGGTGGAAAAGAGCTTCAGCGGCACCCAGGCCCCGGGCGGGGCGGTGGGCACCGATCCCAACCAGCCCGTGCCGCCTACCTATCAGAGCACGGCTGGTTGGGA
>JAMDAP010000102.1:955-2769 GCA_023484675.1 Bacillota bacterium | reverse complement strand
GGGAGCGTGCAGCGGCTGTCGGTGGCGGTGGTGGTCAACCCTCCTAAGGACAAGCCCTTTGGCGACCAGCAGCAAAAAGCGATTCACGATATGGTGGCGGCGGCTATCGGCGTTGACACCAGCCGCAACGACCAGATCTCGGTAACCGCCCTGCCCTTTGACAACACCGTAGCCGCGGCCATTCAGAAGGAGTTCGAGCAGAGCAAGATCGACAAGGCGGCCCAGACGAGGATGACCTGGGTCGGCGCCGGTTCCGCCCTGGTTCTGCTGCTGCTGTTCCTGCTGCTGCTGCTGCGCCGCGGCCGTTCCCTTCAGCCCGCCCTGGCCGGGTTCCCTGCTTCGGGGAGATTTCCGGGCTCGGCCATGGGGCCGGCAACCGCGGCGGAAAGGGCAGCTAGCGCCTATACCCCCCAGGGAGCAGCCATCCTGGCTGCTCTGGCCACGGACAAAGTGAAGGAGCTGACGCCGGAGGAGTTGGAGCGCCAGCGGGTTCGCGAAGAGGTGGAGAAGCTGGCCCAGAGCAAGCCCGAGGACGTGGCTGCTCTGCTGAAGGGCTGGCTCAACGACGACTAGACGGCCTGGGTCCGGCTGATGGCTGCGCGTTGCGCAGCCGCGACCAGGCGGAGGAGGTGACGTTCGGTGCCTGCACCACGCGTGCCACAGATGCCCGTGCAGCTTTCCAGCCGGCAGAAGGCGGCCGTGCTGCTGATCTCCCTGGGCCCCGACGTCTCCGCCAAGATCTTCCGCCACCTCAAGGAAGAGGAGATCGAGCAGCTGACACTGGAGATCGCCAGCATGAGGGAGATCCCCGCCGACGCCAGCGAGCGGGTCCTGCACGAGTTCCACGAGATGGCCCTGGCCAAGGAGTACATCAGCCAGGGCGGCATCGACTACGCCCGTGAGCTCCTCGAAAAGGCCCTGGGCAACCAAAAAGCCATCGACATTATGCATCGTCTGACCGCGTCCTTGCAGGTGCGGCCATTCGACTTTATACGCCGGGCTGACCCGGCCCAACTGCTCAACTTCATCCAGAACGAGCACCCCCAGACCATCGCCCTGATCATGGCCTACCTGCATCCGGAGCAAGCCGGGGTGGTGCTCTCCGCCCTTCCCCCGGAGCGTCAGTCCGACGTGGCCCGGCGCATCGCCATCATGGACCGGACTTCGCCTGAGGTGATCAAGGAAGTGGAGAAGGTGCTGGAGCGCAAGCTCTCCTCCATGGTCACCCAGGACTACGCCTCCGCCGGCGGCATTGAAGCGGTGGTGGAGGTGCTCAACCGGGTGGACCGCACCACCGAGAAGACCATCATGGAGACTCTGGAGGTGCAGGACCCGGAGCTCGCCGAGGAGATCAAGAAGCGCATGTTCCTGTTCGAGGACATCATGCTCCTTGACAACCGTTCGGTGCAGCGGGTGCTGCGCGAAGTGGACGCCTCCAAGGACCTGCCCCTGGCCCTCAAAGTGGCGTCGGAAGAGGTTAAGAAGAAGATCTTCATCAACGTCTCCCAGCGTGCCGCCCAGAACCTGCAGGAGAACATGGATTACCTCGGCCCGGTGCGTCTGAGGGACGTGGAAGAGGCGCAGCAGAAGGTCGTCAACCTTATCCGCAAGCTGGAAGAAGACGGTGAAATCATCATAGCCCGCGGCGGAGGCGACGAAATCGTTGTCTAACATCATCAAGGGCTACCGCGTACAGAGCCTGGCCCCGACTTCTCCGGTTGGCACGGCGCCGGCGGTCGGTTCTATCCCTCGGGTGGTGGGCGGCCTCACGGGACGCCTGCCCCGCGCCCAGGTTGAACTGGGACATCACGCGG
>JAMDAP010000102.1:0-859 GCA_023484675.1 Bacillota bacterium | reverse complement strand
AGCTGCCTTTGTGGGAGCGGCAGGGGCGGCAGCGGTGCCGGCCGCCCGCGCCGATCAGCAGGCTGACCTGCTGGCCAGAGCCCAGGCCAAGGCAGACCTGCTGGTGCGGCAGGCGGAAGAACGGGCCGAGCTGCTCATTGACCGGGCGGTGAACGGGGCCCAGGCCCTGTTGGAGGAGGCACGGCAGTCGGCCTGGAAGGAGGGCCGCGAGGAGGGCCTCAAAATGGGTCGGGAGGAAGCCGAGGCCCTGCGGCGTGAGGCGGAACAGTTTCGGGCCGAAGCTCTGGCCGGGCGCGACCAGCTCTTCGCCGAGTCACGGGAGGAGGTCGCGCGTCTGGCCCTGACCGTGGCCCGCCAGCTTCTGCGGCAGGAACTCAGCCAGGATCCCGGCCGGATCCTGCCCCTGGTGGACGAGGCCCTGGCGCGGGTGCGTGGTGAGGACCTGGCTTCAGTACGGGTGAACCCGACCATCGCTGACGCCCTGGAGGCGCAGCGGGACGACCTGGCATCCAGGCACGGACTGGGCGAGGTGCGCGTGGTGGCCGACGCCGGCCTGGAGCCGGGCGACGTGCAGGTGCAGACCCCCGCCGGCAATGTGGACGCGCTGGTGGAGCGCCAGCTCGGCGCCATCAGCCAGACCCTGACGCGTGTGGTTCGTCATGTCTAAGGTATTGGGCCTGCCCTGGGAGGCACTCCACGCCGCCGCCCAGACCGATGCCCCTTTTCTTCTCTCCGGCCGGGTGACGGGCGTCACCGGCCTGGCTATCACCGCCCAGGGGCCGCGGGGCGCCATCGGCGACCTTTGTGCCATCAATACCGTCGCCGGCGGACAACTGCTGGCCGAGATCGTCGGCTTTCA
>JAMDAP010000213.1 GCA_023484675.1 Bacillota bacterium | reverse complement strand
TCAGGTGACCAGAACTTCACACTGGGCGGCCGCCCCCGACAGCTCCGCCGTGCGCACCGGGATCAGTTCGCTCAGGTTGGCCCCTTTCCGGTAGGCCAGGCGCTTCTGCGGGGACAATCCGCCGAAGCCGTGGGCCATGAACACCGCGTCGGAACGAATGGCCTGGGTCACCTTCGCCTTGAGCCGCACCCGGCCCACCTCCGACTCGACCTCGACCACATCGCCGTCACCGATGCCCAGGGACCGCGCCGGTTCGGCGTGAATCCAGAGTTCATTCTCAGGCATCAGGGCATGCAGGTAGGCGTTGTTGTCCGTAGAGGTGTGGGTGTGCATGGCCACGTGGCCGTGAATCAGCTGGAACTGCCCCTTGCCCGGGCTCACCAGAGGCGGCACCCAAACGGGCACCGGCGAGCCGCCCGCCTTCTTCACGGCCTCGGAGGAGAATTCGATCTTGCCCGAGGGGGTCTTGAGCTTGGTGTAGTCGGGCGGCGAGGTGTTCACCTTGACCGCGCCCTCCTTGAGCAGCTGCTCCCGGGTGACCCCCAGGGGCGCCAGCAGGGCGTCGTTGTACGCCTCCAGGGTGAAGGCGAAGTTCTCGCTAATGCCCGTGGCCCTGGCCAGGTCGATGAGGATCTCGTCCTCACCCTTGGTGTCGCCCAGAGGCTTCACCACCGGCTGGCGAAGGGCCACCGCCGGACCGGCCACCTGCAGGGGGTCCCACCGCTCCAGGTAGCTGGACTCAGGCAGGACGTAATGGGCCTGAGCGGCGGTGTCGCTCATCTGAATATCGATGGCCACCAGCAAGTCCAGTTTCTTCAGAGCTTCGATGACCTTCTTGGTGTCCGGGCAGGAGCGGACCGGGTTGAAGTGGCTGACGATGAGAGCCTTGATGGGATAGGGCTGCCCGCTCAGGATCTTGTCCGCCAGGGTCTGCACCAGGCCTAACCCCTTGGCCAGGGGCCACTCGGGCCCGCCGGCGCCGTCCCAGCGGGCGGCCGCGGGCTTCGGAGGCTTCGGCCCCTTCAGCCCGTCGAGCTTGCCCAGGGTCACTTTGGGCGCGAAGGTTAGCCCTCCCTTGGCCCCCAGGTTCCCCAGGAGGGCGTTGAGGCAGGCTGCGGCGCGGCCCGTCTGGACCGAGTTGTGGTACATGGAGCCGAAACCGCCGTGCCAGCCGGGGTCCACGGCCGACGCCGGCCTGGCGGCAGCCAGCTCCCGGGCGATGCGGGCGATGGTATCCGCCGGAATGCCGGTGACGCCGGCCGCCCATTCCGGGGTGTACTCCTGCACCGCGGTCTTCAGCTCATCGAAACCGACGGTGCGTTCCACGATCAAGGCCTCGTCGTAGAGCCTCTCGGCAATGATGACGTGGATCAGCGCCAGCAGGAAGGCCAGGTCCGTTCCCGGCTTGACCGGAAGCCACTCGTCTGCCCAGGTGGCAAAGTTGGACATCCGGGGATCCAGGGCCACCAGCTTGGCGCCCTTGGCCTTGGCGGCGACGATCTTCTGCACCACACCATTGTGGATCCCCTCAACGAGGTTGCGGCCTGCGGACAGGAAGTACCTGACGTTCCCGTAGTCCACGCCGGGCACGTCGCCGTGCGTGGTGAGGAAGGCCACCGAGCGGCTGGCGTAGCAGGTCGCCGCGTGGCCGGTGAGGTTGGGCGAGCCGAAGGCCGCCATCCAGTGGCTTTCCCAGGGGTTGATCAGCTCCGGGTGGGTGGCCCAGACCAGGGTCTCGGGGCCAAACTGAGCCTTTAATTCCTTGAGTTTCGCCCCGATCTCCTTAATTGCGTCTTCCCAGGAAATGGGCTCAAACTTCCCGTCCCCTACCCGTTTCAAGGGCTGCTTGAGGCGGTCCGGATCGTAGAGGGTCTTCATCCCTGCGTTGCCGCGGGCACACAGCTTACCGTTGCTGAAGGGGTGCTTGGGGTTGCCGTCGATCTTCACCACCCGGCCCTCCTGCACCTGAGCAACAATGCCGCACTTCACGCCGCACATCTCGCAAAGACTCGGCACGGACAGCACCTCCGCCTTCCCGGCGGCACGAGCCTTCTGCCATCCTGCAAACGAAGGCAGCTCACTGACGGCAAGCATCGCTCCCGTTGCCGCCGAGGCTTTGAGAAAGGTTCGCCGCGACAACTTACTGGGCATCTCACTTCCCACCCTTTCCTCAGCGAAATCTGTCGATAGAGCTAAATTCAGGTATTGTGAATTCGATCACGACAGTCGAACCATTGGGGCCACGGATTAAGCAGCTAGAGCCATATGCGGTAGCCACGAGCGACAAACAACTTCAGACGAAGGGGCTCAGCCGCTTGACGCTGATTGATAAATCTTTCTCAAACGACCGCGCAGAAGGATGTTCCAACCTGCTCTTTCAATTCCATCCTACTACCAGGAAAAAGGACGCCGAAGACCCGAAGTGACCATTTTTCGCGGCCTTTTTGGGTCAGACGAGTCACAGCCCCATTGGGCTACCTTTGCAATGGCCCAATAGGACTGCCTCAATCTAGTCAGAATCCTGCACGACGTTCCTTCGACAGGCACGACGGACATGCGCGGCGGATTTCGACTTCCGTTGCTCCGGTGGCGGCAGAGTCTTGAGATACCGGCCTCTTTGACGTGGTTTCCCCTGTTCGCCTGTCAACCGGCCAGAATGGCTGCGGCAACCTGAGGGGAAAGACGTTCACCGGGCGGTCCTCGCCCCAGGCGGCCAGAAACCACGAAGCCAGTCCGAAGAGGGCGCTCAGGGCCGCGGCAGGGCTCGGGCGAAGGTTCACTTGCGCATCACCCCCAGGGTTGCGGTTCCCATGATCTGCGTGCCGTCGGCCAGCAGACCGGTCAAGGTCAGCGTCACCGACCCGCGCCCGGAAGTCGGGCCCACGGGAGGCTCATGGCTCAAACCCGTGCTTCGTGAGAAGTTCCCCGGCTACCCTGTCCCCCAATTCCGTCAGGGCCACCGACTTGCCGCTCTTGCTGAGGGAGACGAGCCCCTCCGCCTCCAGCAACTTGAAGATCTCGCTCACATACCCCTTGCTGCACCGCCAAGTACCGTCGAGTTCGTTGCCCTGTGAGGAAACATGCACGAGCATAAGGGCCAACTGCAGCACACCGTCGTAGCGGGAAATCAGCCGGTTGACCGTTTCGTCGTCAGCCGTGGGATGCATACCGGCCTCCCACAGATCCCTCTCAAGGATTCGGCCATCCTCAGCTGTGTTTTCGAACGGCTGGTCCTCGTCTGAAATGAAATCATCCGCTCCCCGACGATTTCCACTGGCACAGTCTTTACAGATGTGCCTCTTGTGGCCGCAACCGCTGAACTTCTCATTGGCACGATCACGGCCACAAACATGGCAATAATGTCCCTTTCGCTTTGAACTCAAGGAGCTTCCCGCCTATCGGATGGTCTTCAAGTGGCTTCGTTCGTCGCGCCCAACTCGAACTCTTCCGGGTCGAAGTCCTCGCCAAGCCATTCAATGCCGGCCAGGTCGGCAAACTCACCGCGTTCCTGCGACCGCGGCCGCACCAGGGACCCCATCCGCACGCGGGGGGCTCCGAAATGGCAAGGTGCCGCGGACAATTGAAGGCCCGCCTCCACATCGGACCGGCCGGGTCACGCCAATCTCCAAGCGCCGCAACTCGCAGCAGTTGCGCACTCACCCAAACTGCGGCCGCCTGATCCGGCACCACGGAGCGAGCTGATCTTTCACTTCTGCCATTGGTCCTTCAACCTTGTCGGCCTTCGACAGATGCTGGTCTCAAGTCCATCGGTCCGAGCTTCGCGTTAGGTCACTTGCTAATTCGACGCACACAACGTCTCCGTCTGCCAGACTCAAAATGCGCCGCAGGGGAACCGCCGCTACGATCTCGAGGATGTCATCCGCGTTTTCAACCTGACTGAAGCTGCGGACCACCCACACGTCAATGTCCGCCAACTGCGCTGGGTAAAAGTAGAACGGCATGTCCCTCTCACCCAGGGCTGGTAGTACAACTGGAACCGCGTTCGGCGGCGGCGCAAAGGGCTGGTCGAGTTGAAGATTGAGCGTTCCCGGGTACGGGGGTGCACCCAGCACCTTCGCGAGATCAGCCGACGAGCGGCCGATGTTGCTGGCCGCCCTGCCCCGCCCAGATGCAACCGACCCCGTCAGTAGCACAGATACCGCCTCAGTTCCTTGAGATGCCACAGACCGTGCCAGACCAGGCGCCTGACCACCTTCCGGGCGGACCAGGTCTCTCCGTCCAAAACGTGCTGTGCTGCCTGGACTTCGCGCTCGCCCAACTCGCGAAGGACCCTGGCTGCGACCTGCTGCGAAACGGAGACCTGCTCCAGCGGAGCTGAAGGCCATTCCCTCCAGTGCTGGATCGCCGGAGCACCAGGGATGCGGGTCATGTACCACCAGGCGGCAATTGCAACATGGCTGACGATTTGTCCCGGGGAGCGCTTGCCGGCGGCGACGGGGAGGGTCCATTGTTCCTCGGAGAGGCTCGACACCACAGCCGTGATGTCCCGATATGCCGTCCCCACCAGCCGCAGGGTCTCGCCGACCTGTTGCGGCAGCAGAGGCTGGCGATCGATGCGATAGAAGCCCTCGGTGTCGCATTTGAGGGGATCTCCGGTGGCTGCGACGGTTTCGTCAACGGCGAAAGGCGCGTCCGCCGAGGTAACAGGCGACGCCAGTTCATGGCGTTCCAGCCAGTGAACCTCCCAATGCACGTCCCAGCGCAGGCGCTCCAGAGCAGCCTCTAACGACGGGCCCCAGCCGCAGGCGCCGGGGAGGGCGAAGGCAAAGGCGATGGCACTGCTGTTCGCAGCGACTTCGGCACTCACCTCGATGGCGGCCACCTGATGCGACACCTCCTTCCACCATGGTGTGTAGAACGTAAGGACGGATGTACCATGCCTCCCTCGTACAATTACTTAGAGCCAATGAACCGCTGGGTTGCATTGTGGAGGCAGATCAGACCACCACTGTAACTGTGCTGCGTCACTCCGCTACCTTACGCTTGAGCACGTGAATATCCCTATCGTGTTCTCCGGCCTTGTGGACCAAGTAGTTGACCGACCCGCTTACTTCGTTGAGCTGCTCTTTCATCTCTGCCACGTGCCCCTCGACACGCGCCAATCGCAACTCCATCGCTTCGAGCTTCGCGTTGGTCACTTGCTGGCCGTCCAAGATGGCGTTCAGTATCGCTTTGGTCTCGTCCATCGCAACACCCCCTCGGCCTACCGGCCGGCCGCCTCCTGTCTGGTCGTCAGCACTTCGGCGTGGAGCCAGATCCTTCCTGCTCCTGTGGCGGCTCCGGGCGGAAACGCAACAACTCTCCGCGGTCCCACGTGGCCACAGACTGCTCACGTGGCCACGCACTGCGACAGCACGCCGGCCAGCACCTGGGGATCGATGTTGCCGCCGGTGAGGATGAGCACGACCTTGCGACCCTGTAGGGCATCCCGCTGCGCTTCAAGCGCCGCAAGGGCTGCGGCGGCGGCGCCTTCCGCCAGCAGGCTCGCCTTGTCCAGGAGGGTGCAGATGGCCCGGGCAATGGCCTCTTCCGAGACGGTCACGACCCGGTCCGCGTATTGCTGGGCCATGGCCAGGTTCAGGGCGCCGACCGCCTTGACGACCAGCCTGTCCGCAAGGCTGCGGGGATCCTCCAGCCACACCTGACGCCCCTCGCGCAGGGACGCAGCCATGGCGGCGGCCTGCTGCGGCTCCACGCCGATCACCTCTGCCTGCGGCCGGAGCGCCTTGACGGCACACCCGACACCCGCCAGGAGTCCGCCCCCGCCCACGGGCACCATCACGGCTTCCACGTCAGGCAGGTCCTCCATGATCTCAAGCCCTACGGTCCCCTGCCCGGCGATGATGAACGGGTCATCGTACGAGTGGATCCGGCGGCCCGTCTTCCGGCTGATCTCCTCCGCCACTGCGGCGGCATCGTTGTAGACCTGGCCCTGCACCATCACCTCCGCACCGTAGCTGGCGCAAATGGCCCGCAGGTGCCGGGGGCTCCGCTCGGTCAGCACGAGGGTGGCCGGGATCCCCAGCCGGTTGGCGGCGCAGGCCACTCCCACGGCATGGCTCCCGCCCGACGCCGTGACGACCCCCTGCTGATGCTCTTCCGGCGACAGGGCCACGATGAAGTTGGTCGCACCCCGGACCTTGAATGCCCGGGTCTCGCGCATCATCTCCAGCTTCAGGTACGTCCGCCCCGGTCGCCTCGCTGAGGGGACGGCTGTACTCCAGCGGGGTGCGTTGCACCAGAGGCGCGATGCGGCGGCGCATCACCAGGACACCACCCGGCCTCAGGTGCTTCAAGCCGTCTCGTAGGCGGCGCGCAGGTCATTGAGCGTTGCCAAGTAGGCCGCCGCGTCGTGCAGCGGCAGGGCGTCGAAGGTCCGGCCCAAGCGCACGGTGCAAATGTCACCCTGTATGAACTCGAGCTCCGGGGTCACCTGGCGGGCATGGGCAATCATCGCCGGGCTGAGATCCACCCGCCACCCGATAGTTGCGCTTCAAGTGCCAGGTCGATGCTGCCGCCGCCGCTCTCGGGTCCCAAATAACATGATCACGATAGCCTTTCGTGATCATGTTAATGCTTCATGATCATGTTCTTTCCCACACTGCGTCTCTGCCGGGCTTGATACAGCGGATTCTTCCTTTGTTGCGCAGTTCAGCCAGTGCCCGGTTAATCGTAGGCCGGCTGACGCCGGGACAGGCGCGTTCGACATCGCCGTAGTGGAATCGCTGCGGCAGGCGCGCCACGACTTCGAACACCATCTCGCGTTTCGCTCCCCGGGCTGAGGTCACCAGACCAACTCGACGCTCGAAATCTTGGTAGGCCGAAAGAACAACGACGCCCAGGAAGTACTCCCACCAGGGCAGCAACTCGTGCCGCCCCTCGTGCCAGCCCTGGGAGGATTGATACAAGGCATCGTAATAGCTCTCTCTGGTCCGTTCGACGATCTGTTCCAGGCTGATGTACCGACCGACCTCATAGCCAGCCTTGTAGAGCAGGAGCAGGGTCAGCAGGCGGGCCATGCGGCCATTACCGTCCCGGAACGGGTGGATGCAGAGAAAGTCCAGCACATAGGTGGGGATGAGGAGTAGCGGCTCAACCTCGCCCGCTTGCCAGAGGGCGTTGAAGCGTTCATGAAGCTGCGCCATAGCATCCGGCGTAAGATGAGCGGAGATCGGCTTGAAGCGGACTACCTTGGTGCCATCAGGCCGGGTCTCGGTGATCTCGTTGTCAACCGGCTTCCATCGCCCGGCATCGCCAGGCAGAAACTGGTACAGATCCCGGTGAAGTTGTAGCACTACCCCGGTGTTGAAAGGCATGTTCGCGTGGCTGGCGTGGATAGTGTTCAAGGCGTCTCGATACCCGGCAATCTCTTGCTCCGAGCGATTCCTTGGTGTGGTCTTCCTTGCAACCAGTCCTTTGATACGATCAAGCGGTGCAATGACTCCCTCAAGGCGGTTGGATGATTCGGTACTCTGAATAACGGCTGCCTGCCGCAGGGTCTCCAGCACCTGAGGGGCTTGTCCCGCGAACAGATCCTGTTTTCCCTTGTACTCGCCAATCGTCCGGATCGTGCGCAGCAACCCTTGAGTGATCGGCTGGGTCTCGATGACGCGCGCTTCAAGGGACTTCATGGCTTACCCCTTCCACTCATTCAAACAGCCTCACGCGTACGCCCTGCACAAACCCGCCACCGTCGCCCCCGTCGCGCGGATCAAGTCCGGCCCCGAGAGGACGATCTGCAACCCGCGCTGTCCGGCGCTGATGCTGACCGGGTTCAGGTCGCGGGCCCTCTCGTCGAGGTAAAGCGGGTAGCGCTTTCGGCTGCCCAGGGGCGACACCCCGCCCCGGATGTACCCGGTCAGGGTTTGGATCTCCTTGACGGGGACCATCTCGACTTTCTTGTTGCCGGACAGGGCGGCCAGTGCCTTCAAGTCCAGTTCCGCCGACCCGGGCACGCAGGCCATCAGCACGCCGGTCTTGTCTCCACGGACCACCAGGGTCTTGAACACCTGCTCCGGCGAGAGCCCGATCTTGCGCGCCACGGACGGCGCATCCAGCTCGTCCTCACTCCAGGGGTATTCGCGAAGCTCGTAGGGAATCTTCATCTGGTCCAACATGCGCGCAGCGATGGTCTTCATGAGGCCTCCCGGTCCAGTTGCAGTTCTTGGTCTAAGCCCGAAGGCGACGCCGTAACCGGCGCTGCCTCACCCCTGCCTGCCCTCTGCCGCCATCATACCTTGAAATGGGAGCAGCCGCCAACTGAGAGGCGACCCGCCGCGTGACCAGCCAGCCTCAGACAAAAACGCTTCCCCGGGGAACACCCAGGAAAGCGTTTCAGCCACAGCGGAACGAGATTGGCCGGCATGACGGTGCGCCAAAGAACCGGGCGGCTCGCCCGCCGACCTACTCCTCTTTCTTGGCAACCTTGTCCGAAACCTTGTCCCCGTCGTCGGTCTTCATCTCTTCCTTAAAGCCCCGCAGCCCCTTGCCCAGCCCCTTGGCCAGGTCCGGCAGCCGCTTGGGCCCGAAGATCAGGAGCACGATGATCAGGATGATGACCCATTCCACGGGCCCAATCGATCGAAGAAAGCCCACTGTATTACCTCCCGTCTTCGCCTGCGACGCGACTTGGCTGCCATCCAGCGAGCCGCGACAGCCGCCCGCCCGGTACCGGCGGCTCCCCCTTTGAAAGAGCACCGCGTCGTACCGCCACTTCTATTGTAAGACAGGCCCCGGCGGTTTGCCAGGGCCTTTTCCTTGTCAGAACGGGGACTTGCGGCCGACTACAGCAGCGGACTCTCGTGCTTGGCCTTGAGCCGCTGCCAGCGGCGCTCGACCTCGTGCTCGAACTCGTCAACGACCGGCTTGTTCGCCGGCTTGAGCG
>JAMDAP010000182.1 GCA_023484675.1 Bacillota bacterium | reverse complement strand
AGACGATAGCCTTGGCCCGCAGGTCCCAAAGCCTTGAGATCCGCGCCTCCAACTCGGGAATGGTCAGGCGCTTCAGCACCAGCTTGAACAGGAAGGGCAGGCCCAGGAGCAAGGCCAGGCGCACCACATTCTTGCGGTTTTCCATGAAGGTCAGGGCCTTTGGTGCCGTCCGTTCAATGATCTCCGGCCGCACCAGGGCCACATTGCCGCCGGTAAAGGTCCCCTCCTGCAAAGCGGCATAGGTGCGGCGCACCAGGGGATACTTCTCCTCATTCACGCTGCGCTCGACGATGGGGTAATAAAAGTCAGCGTCTGCGTGTTGGCAGAGCTCCAAGTAGGCGTCGATGATCGCGCCCGTGATCAATGGAATGTCTGATGTTGCCACCAACAGAGGAATGTCCTGGGACAGCTCCCGGTTGGCGATACAGATGTTGTCGATCAGGTTCTTGCCGCCGTCCTCGATGACCCGGACCCTCGGGCCGGCCACGACCGGAGCCAGCTCACGGCGTGGCCCAATGACGATTATCTGGTCCACCGCCGCAGAGGAGGCGAGGCCCTGCACGACATAGTGGATCATGGGTTTTCCATTAATGTCAATGAGGGCTTTGCTGGAGGCCCAGACTTGCTGCCCCAGAGCGTCACCGGGCGCACGGCCCGCCAGCACCACCGCGTTGACCTTCATCGAAATCCCCCTGTTCGTGCGCCTTGCTGGGTTGCACGGCGATAATACTTCGCCCGCTTCCCGCCAACTCCTCTTTTTACTTGGATTGCCGCATTCTTCCGATCCACATAGGAAAGGATTTGGGCCTCGCCGGCTCGTCACTATACCGGGTTATCGAGCGGAACCTGGGAGACTGACGACCGGGGCACGCGCACCCAGATGGGTCACCTCCACCCAGAGGGCCAGCCGGCGGGTGTAGGCAGCCAACTCCAGCGCCGACTGGTCGTCCGCCGCCAGCGCAAAGAGGGTGGGACCGCTCCCAGACATGCCGGCTCCCAGGGCACCGGCCTCAAGAAGGGCGTCCTTCAACGCCGGCAGGGCCGGGAAACGCTCAAACATGACCGTCTCCAGTACGTTGCCAAGACCCCGGGCGATCGTCCCGGGGTTTCCCTCTTTCAACCCCTGCAGCACCAATGGCAGGTTGGGCCGCGGCCGCAGGGCCTCCGGGGCCTGCAGGCGAAGCGAGCGGTAGACCTCCCCGGCGGACTTGGGAACGTCCAGCTTGGCCAGCACCACGGGCAACGGTGAGGCAGAGGACAGTTCCGTCAGAACCTCACCCCGTCCCTTCGCCAGGGCGGGGTGGGACAACAGACAGAACGGGACGTCAGATCCCAGACGCCCCGCCAGCTCCAGCAGGTCTTCCTGGCTGAGCCCCAGCCCCCACAGGCGGTTCAGGCCCACAAGGGCCTGGGCGGCGTCTGTGCTGCCTCCCGCCAGGCCGGCGGCGACGGGAATACGCTTGCTCAAGTGGATGCGGGCTCCGCGGTCGGTGCCCGTCACCGACCGCAGCAGCGTGGCTGCCTCGTAGGCGAGGTTCTCCGGACCGTCGGGCAGGCCGGGCAGGTCGGACGTCACCCAGAGTTCAGGTGATTCCTCAATTTCCATCACATCGTGCAGACCCAGGGGGACCATCACCGAGACGATTTCGTGGAAACCGTCCGGACGACGCCCCAGGACGTCAAGGGTCAGGTTGAGTTTTGCCGGGGCTCGAAGCCGCATGGGCATGCCACACCTCGGACAAGGAAAGTAGGGGGCGCGCTTGTTGTCCCCCATAAGGTATTCGCCTCGCAACCTTGCCGTCCTTCCGGTCCGTTCTTGGAGGTTCCTGGGTCTGGTCAAGAATTCGATCAGGCTCAGGCTTCAACCGCTGCCACCGCGGCCTGCGCCGGTCTGGCGGCAAGGTCGCGTGCCACCTGGTCAACCGCCGCCAAAACCTTGTCCAGCTTCTCGTAGAAGACAACCACTATTTCGCCGGGCTGGGCCCGTTCCATCGCAACGCGAACGGCCTTGTCCTCGTCCAGGATGATTTCCGCCAGATGGTCCCGACCCGCCTCGCGCGCCCCCTGCAGCATGAGAGCTGCGATCTCGCCCGGGCGCCTGCCGCGCAGGTCCACGTCTTCCTTGATCACGCAGGCGTCCAGCAGGCCGGCGACGATACGTCCCAGGTGAATGGCATCCTGGTCGCGGCGGTCCCCGGGCATGCCCACCACACCCACCAGCCGGGCTGGCTTCAGTGCGCGCAGGGTGCGCAGGGTGGCCTCGCACCCCGCGGCGTTGTGGCCATAGTCGATGACCACGCGGAAGTCCGCCACCTCGATAATGTTCAGGCGGCCTGGGTTTTGTTGCGAGGAAGCGCCGAAGGTCCGCAGTCCAGAACGAATGGTTTCCGGTTGGAGCCCCAGGGCCAGTCCCGCTGCTGCCGCCGCGGCGCAGTTGGCTACGTTGTGCTCGGCGAGACCGCCCAGGGTGATGGGCACATCCGCCACCGCCAGGAGGCGGGTGCTGCGGCCTCCCTCCAGGATGTGCAGCGCCCCGCGCCGGACCACAACCGCCCTGCCTCCGGCGGCTACATGCCGCCGCACCACCAGGTTCTCGGCCGCAGTGCTGAAAAAGACCACCTTTCCCCTGGACCGTGAGGCCATGCCGACCACCAAGGGATCGTCGGCGTTGAGCACGGCGCTGCCCCCAGGGTGGACTGTCTCCACCAGCAAGGCCTTGACGTGGGCCAGGTCTTCCAGTGTTTCCACCCCGTCCTGTCCAAGGTGGTCGACGCTGAGGTTGGTGATCACGGCCACGTCGCACTGGTCGAAAGCCAACCCGCTGTGGATGATGCCGCCACGGGCCGTCTCCAGTACGGCCGCCTCCACGCTTGGGTCTTGGAGCACGGTTCTGGCGCTGCGCGGGCCCGTGGTGTCACCCCGACGCACGCAGCGGTCGCCGATGTAAATGCCGTCCGTGGTGGTGGTTCCTGCCATTTGGCCGTTTCCCGCCACCAGGTGAGAGATCAGTCGAGTGACCGTGGTTTTCCCGTTGGTGCCGGTTACCGCCACAATGGGAATGCGGCTCTCACTCCCAGACGGGAAGAGCCAATCCAGAATCGAACCGGCCGCGTCTCGGGGCCGCCCCTTGGAGGGGTAGTGGTGCATGCGGATGCCGGGCGCGGCGTTGACCTCAAGGATGGCCCCACCGGCTTCCTCCAGGGGCCGGGCGATATCCGGCGCCACCAGATCGACGCCGGCCACGTCCAACCCGATCACTCCCGCCGCACGGGCGGCGGCTGCCGCGATTTCCGGGTGGATTTCGTCCGTGGCGTCGACAGCAATGCCGCCCGTGCTGAGGTTGGCACTATCCCTCAGGTAGACCACGGCTCCCAGTGTCGGCACGCTGTCGGGGTAAAGACCCTGGCGCGCCAGGAAGGTGAGGGCCACCTCGTCAAGGCGCATGCGGGTGAGCGGCTTCTCGTGGTCTTCGCCCCGCCTGGGATCCTGGTTGGTAATGTTAACAAGTTCACGGATGGTGCGGCGCCCGTCCCCCGTCACGTGAGCCGGCAGGCGCTCCGCCACCGCCGCCACCCTTCCGCCCACGATCAGAATGCGGAACTGGCGCCCGGGCACAAACCGCTCCACTAGCACCCGTGACGACCGTCGGGAAGCAATCTCGTAGGCCTGGCGCACCTCCGCTTCCCGCCGGAGGTTGAGGGACACGCCTTTGCCCTGGTTGCCGTCCAGCGGCTTGATCACGACCGGCCCGCCCATAGCCTGCGCCGCTTCCCAGGCCTCGCCGGCGCTGCTGCAGACCTCTCCTTCAGGGACCGGCAGCCCTGCCTGCTCCAAGAGGGTCTTCGTCAGTTGCTTGTCCGAGGCGATGTCCGTGGCTATGCACCCGGTTAAGGAGGTTAGGGTAGCGCAAATGCGCTTGGCCCGCTTGCCGTAGCCAAGCTGCACCAGGCTGTCGTTGTCGAGCCGCATGACGGGGATGTGCCGCTGCTGCGCTGCAGTGATCAAGGCCGCCGTCGAGGGACCCGGCTCGTAACGGACCATGGTCTCCTTCAGGTGAGCCACCACCCCTGCCGCATCGACAGTCTGACCCTGCACCAGACCGAGCAAAAGCTGCAGAGCCTGGGGCCCGGCCGCCAGTCCGGCCTCCCTGGCTGTGTACTCATAGACCACGGTATAGAGGCCGGGGCGGCCGGCGTAGCGGGTCTTGCCGTAGATGACCCGCATGCCGGCGAGGGCCTCCAGTTCAAGGGTCAGGTGCTCAAGGGTGTGGCCAAAGTACGTCCCTTCCAGAAGCCGTTCCACGAAGCCGCCGGGGCGTCCCAGGCTGCAGTAGTGGTCCCGGAGCGACGGGACAGCCTCCAAGAGCTTGTCCACGAAGCCCGGCACGTCCTGAGTGGTGGCGCCGTCCAGTTCCTCGAGATCGACCTGCATCTCGACAACTGGGTAGTGGCTATGGATGTTGGGCCCGTCAAAGACGGTCTGACGCAGGATCTTCATCGCCGAGTCCAATCCCCCTGTTCTTCTATCCAGGTTTCCCCCGGTGGCAGCGGGCTATGCTGGTCCTGCCTTTTTGGGCAGCGGCTTCCTGCTCGTCAGGTCAAAGCGGCAACCGCTGGCCAGCACGTGCAAAACCACCCGGAACAAGGCCAAGGGTTGCTCTGGTTCGGCTTCAGTGGCGTTGGAATGCTCCAATTCATTCCCGTCCACAACGGTCACGGTCTGTGACCCAATAACTGAGAAGGTGGCGTCGGGCTCCACCACCACGGCCGTGTCCTGATGTGATGGAAATTGAGGAATATGTGGGTTCTGCGCCACTGCGGAAAGCAACCGGCCGATACGGCCTCGTTGCGCGAAGTGCTGGTCCACCACCACTTCGTTAAGCAGGCCCATGCCCGGTGCCATCGCCACGCCGCTGCGGCTGGGGGAGTCATCCGCCGCTCCGCCCACAATCATGGTCGAAGACATGGCCGAGGCCCCCGCCGATGTGCCGGCGACCACCACGCCGGACTCGTAAAGCTGATGCAGTACGCGGTAGGCCAGGGTTCCCCCGAGTGTGCTGGTGATGCGCAGCTGGTCGCCTCCACTGAAGAAAACGCCCGTGGCCTTAGCCATGACCTCCTGAACGGCAGGGCGGTTGGCCTCTTCGCGGGTGCCCAGGTGGAGCGTATCCACGCTGGCAGCTCCTGCATCCAGGAAGTGCCGGCGGTAGGACGCGCCCATTTCAGCCCCCTGCTTGGAGGCGGTTGTGAGAACCAGGATACGGGCTTCCCGTCCACCCGCCATGTGGACCACCTGGCGCAGGATGTCGCAGGATCCATCCTTATCTTCGTGCCCGCCGACAATGACCAGCCGGCCGCGTACCTTCTCTCCCATGAATACCCCCCCAGGCGCTCCCAGGCGCCTGCAGTTTAGTTTTCCCCGGATGGCAAAAAACCACCAGGCCTTTGGCCTGGTGGCTGCATCCTAACCCGGTCTTCCGCTTCTTCCGCAATCTACCGCGCGTGGCACTCGATCTTAAGATCACCGCTCTCGCCGCAAACCACAAGCTCGACTGCCTCAGTGAGGAGATCGGCGTAACTGAAGGAAACCCGTCGCTCGTTCGTCTCCGCCTCGTCTAGTTTGACTACGAAGATATTGGGATACGTCCTTTCCAGGACGCCGTTACGTTCCACGACTTTCTTGCGGCCCTTATTGGCCTTGAGCCGGATGCGCTGCCCGACGTGAAGATCGAGGTCACGCTTGATATCGCCCAAAACACTTTTGGCGGCCACGGGTTACACCCCTTCTACTGGGCCAATAACCAGTCCCAAAGAATGCGCCGGAACGTAGTTATTGTAACACGGGCCCCCTTCACTGTCAAGAAAGGGTATTATACATTCCCAATGGAGCAGATGTCAATATGGAATTTGTAACCAAAGTCGCTACTTTGTGTACTTGTCAGCTACGGTCGAGGCAGCATAGGAATTGGGCTTGATCTTGGCGTCAAAGCCGCTACCCACGACCATGCCAACCACTTCGCGAATGAGGTCCTTGGTATCCCCCTGCTGACCCACGTCCAGGTGAATCTCCAGGTTCAGGTGCCCGAGCCCTCGGGCCGAAAGGGTATCGGCAATGCGACTGGCCGTGGCCAGGCTGAGGGAGGTCTCGTAAAAGATCTTCTGCCGCAGCGACGCAATCTTCCGCTGGTTGCGGCGGCGGTAGAAGTAACGGGCGCCCTTGCCCACCCGGTGAACAACAATCGCGGTTACGAAGCACAGGTCGTCCCGTGTGTGGCTATCTGTGCCGATGATGAGCTTATGAGCCTCCCCCGGCGCAGCGTTCAAAAACTGGACCAGATCGTCCAGCATCGCCTCAAAGGTCATCCGGCCTTTGGTCGGGCTGATGTAAACCTCCTTCACAGCCTCACCTCCTCCACTCGCAAGCTGCACCCTAGCCAAATGATAGGGGTTTCTGCGACAGCGCGCAACTGGATAGCCCGACCAACATCGCCGCGCCAGCATCCGCGCCGATCCGCCTTACGGCTGGGCGTCCATGTCGCTGCCAATCGCCTCAGCTACCCGCGCGAACTCTTCCAGGGACAGCGTCTCGCCGCGGCGCTTGGCGTCGATGCCCGCTGACTGCAGGGCGGCCTGAGCCCGCTCGCGACCAAAACGAGCCCCCAGAGCGTTGCCCAAGGTCTTGCGCCGCTGCCCAAAGGCAGCCCGCACCGCGGCGAACAACAGCCGCGGGAAGGTGGTTACAGGCGGCTGTTCTCGCCGCGTCAGCCTGACCACCGCCGAGTCCACCTCCGGCGCCGGCCAGAAGGCCTTCCGGCCGACCGCCGCCACCAGATCGCACTGGGCGTGGTACTGAACTGCCAAGGACAACACTCCGTAGCTCTTGTTTCCGGGCGGGGCCAGCAGGCGGTCCGCCACCTCCCGCTGGACCATCAATACCGCACGTTCCCAGCCCTCCACCTCTTCCAGCAGCCGCATGAGAAAGGGCGTGGTGATGTAGTAGGGCAGGTTGGCGACAACCTTGCTCCGGCCCGGCGGTACCGGTGGATGCTCGGCTAAGAGCGCGTTCAGGTCCACCTTGAGCGCGTCCCCCTGAACCAGGTGCACGTTGCCGAGGTCTTGGAGTTCCTGCTTCAGCAGCTCCAACAACCCGGGGTCCAGTTCCAAAGCGATGACCTCGCCGGCACTCCTGGCGAGCACCCGCGTCAGCACGCCAAGGCCCGGCCCCACCTCGATCGCCACGTCCTGAGAAGAGAGGTCGGCCGCAGCCAAGATGGTCTTCAAGACCTCGGGCTCAACCAGGAAGTTCTGGCCCAGATGGTGGCGGGGGGCCAGCCCATGCTGCCGGAGCAGCTTGTTCAAGCTCACAGGAGAGGTCAAGCGGGAAGGGCCTTGTTTGTCTGGCACCGTGGCTACCCCCTCCAAAAACAAGCGGGCCGTCAGGCATACCCACCTGCGGCCCGGCACCGTACGTCAGGCCCCGGCCGCAGCCGGGCAAGCCTTGCCGGCAGCCCCTTGGCTATTCAAGGATATACACTTTGATGCCCCGCCGCAGGCCGTAGTCATCGGCCTCCTTGGTGGTGTCAAAGCAAAGATCAATGCGGTTGCCCTTGATGGCTCCCCCAATGTCGGCAGCGATGGCAAACCCGTAGCCCTCGATGTACAACCTGGACCGAAGAGGAATGACCTTGGGGTCCACCGCCACGACGCCGCGAGTCGCCTTCATCCCCAGATAGGTGTAGCCGGTGGCCCAGGGGTTCGACTCCGTACCGGCGGTGTACCCCGTCGCGGTCATGGTCAGGGCCTTGCGGAAACGAATGGTCTGGCCACCGCGCGAGATCTGCCCCACTGTACCAAAGGCCACGACTTTGGGCTGAGGCGGCCGGACCACCTTGGTGTCCAGCACATCGCTCTTGACCATCTGGCCGTCTTCCAGGGTCTTGCGGACGGTAACCTGCCGCAGGCCGTTTTGACCGCTCTGGACCAGGCGCTCCTGTCCGAGCTCAAGCGCCCCATCCTCGCGACGAACGGTTTCGAATGGAATCGACTCCTCCACCACCTGAGTGACCAGGGTGACCTTCTTGACGGTCACCTCCATGCCTGCCACCACCGGGGCCGTGGGTTCCGGAGTCACCAGAACGTTGCCGTCCAAGGTCACGCCCGCCCCCTGCAGAGCGGCTCCCACCGTGGCAGCCGTCGTCTCGACGGTCCGGGACTCCCCGTCCATGGTGAGCTTGAGAGGCACGGCCCGGAGTACCTTGAGCTCAGCCCGATGGGGAAGGCTCTCCGCCAGGCCGGGCTGCACCTCATCCACCGAGGCCAGCTTGATCTTGGCCTGGGCCAAGGCATCCGCCACGGTGCGGGCGTGGGTCCGCAGGGTCACTGCCTGACCGTCAACGTTAATCTGCACCTGTTTGAAAGTCGCAATGTACAGGACGACGAGCCCGCCCAGCAACGCGACCAAGCCGCCTGCAAGCAGGGCTTGGCGGCGAGGGAGCCTCCGGCTGAAGCCGACCCATCTGGCTCGCAGGGAAGAGCGGTTTTGACCTTGTAAAGATGGCCCTGTCAAACAGCTTCCTCCTTTGAAGTCTGGTGTACGACCCATTGTAACCATCGCTGGTATCACTGTCAAAACAGCCCAGCCCGGAAGGAATTCGACAGCAGACCCCAGGAACCCTGCGAAGTGACAACTTCCAATGCCTTCCGTTTCGGCCTTTGGCCTCTACGTCAAGCCAAACAGCCTCTTGGCATTGGCTGTGGTCGCGGCCGCCAACTGTTCCAGAGAAACGCCGCGCAGGGAGGCAACGGCTTCCGCCACGAGGCGGACGTGCGCCGGCTCGTTGCGCCGCCCGCGATAGGGCACGGGCGCCAGGTAGGGACTGTCGGTCTCCACCAGGAGGCGGTCCTCCGGCACCATACA
>JAMDAP010000137.1 GCA_023484675.1 Bacillota bacterium | reverse complement strand
TTAAGGCCCTGGGCCAGTTTCTCAATCTGCTGACTCGATTGGGCGGCGCTGCCAGCCAGCTTGCGCACCTCGTCCGCCACCACGGCGAAGCCCCGTCCGTGCTCACCGGCGCGGGCCGCCTCAATGGCTGCATTCAGGGCCAGCAGGTTGGTCTGGCTGGCGATGCGGCCGATGGCCAGGCTGATCTCACCGATGGTGCTCACCGTCTGCGCCAGGGCGCCCATCTGCTGCTGCACCGTCTGCAGCTGCCCCTGCAGGAGGCCCATGGACCCAGCCATCTCGCCGACGACCTCGGTTCCCTGCTCCGACAGGGCATGGGTGCGGTCGGCGGCCTCCGAGGACCGGCCCGCGGCGTCGGCGATCTCTGCCATGGAGCGGTCGATCTCGCTCAGGTTGCGGCTGGCCTCAGCCAGCTCCGTTGCTGCCGTGGCCGCCTCGCTGGTGGCGTTGGCCGACCGGGCCGAGGTGAGGGCGGCCCCTTCGGACACCGCTTCCACCGTTGTATGCAGGGACAGCAGGATCTCCTGCAGGGTGGAGAGCCACTGGTCCAGGGCTGCTTCCAGCTCGGGCTGCCCCAGCTTGCCCTTGAGACGAACCCGCAGGTCGGGTGCTCCTTTCAGCCAGCCGACCAACTCGCGCAAGGCCTCTTCGGCTTGAGCCATTTCCGCCATTCCTCCGACGGTGCCGGCGGCGGCGCCCGGCCGGCCGGATGGACCGCCCTGCTGCCTACCGACACCCGTTTTGACATCAGTCGTCAGTTTCTGCGTGTCGGGTGGGAGTTCCTTCCTATGGTTGCTCTCCATTTTCCCATTGTTCTATAATCAGGCCCGATGTTGCCGCAAGGGAGGTGGACCGGGTGGCGAGTGCAGGGTGGGTGGATCAGGAGACTCAGCGTCGGTTGCTTCGTCAAGGACCTTTGCAAGTCGGGACTCTATGCGACTGCCAGGGGATTTTTCTGCCCTTTTTTAGGCGCAGTCGCTACCCGGCCCAGATCTTGTAATTAGAGGGACGAACAAGGCTACGGGTGCGTCAGGCGCCCGTGGCCCTTTTTATGTCCGAAGGGAGGTCGTGGCCATGCCGATGCCACATCAAGACATGCGACGGCTCATCAAGCGCCGGATTGTCGGCCTGGAGGGAGCCGAACGCATCAAGGTTCTCAAGGAGCGTCCACCAGGCGGATGCCCTCCTCTTCGTGGCGCCTCTCAGTGAGGACGGGGCCCGGGACTTTCGTCAGGTCTACGACGAAGTGACGGTGGAGGTCGGGCTGGATCTGCCGTCGGCTCTCGTTGCCACCAAGGCCGACCTGGAAGGCGCCGCGAGTCGCTGGGCTGTCTTGGCCAGGACGCTGGGGGACATCGCCTCTGCCCGCTGTTCCGTGGCCACGGGCGAGGGGCTGGAAGAGGTTCGCGGGCTGATCTGGGATGTGTGCGGCTTGAAGCGTGTCTATTGCAACCCAAAGGGCAGGTCGGTTTCGCCGGAGGCGGTGGTGTTGCCGCCGGAGGGCACCGTCCGCGACCTTGTAGCCGCCCTTAACCGCGCCTGGCTCGAGCGGTTTCAGCAGGCCCGGGTGAGCGGGCGCAGCGCCCGCTTCCCCGGCCAGGCCATGGGGCCGGGACACGTCCTGGCCGACGGCGACGTGGTGGAGCTAACGGTGCGCTGAGCCGGCCGGGTAGGGCTGGCGCGAGGTGCGAGCCGGCCCCCTTGCCCTGCTTCGATCAGTCTGCCCGGTACTCGGCGCTAAGGATGACCTCCCCGAACATCATCTGCGGTTCCTCGTGGTAGAAGTTCGGCAGGTCGGCCTGGAGCGCCTATCCAACGCCGAACCTGTACCTTGGAGGCCCGCACCTCTTGCGCTGGGCTGCCTGCCCTGACGACCCTTGCCCAGATGCCCGTAATCGCAGTTGGGGCTGCCTTGGCGGTCTGGCTGGCCCGCCGGCTCCGTTTTCCTTCCCCCGGCGGTCTATTCACTGGTTTTCTTGGGATAAGACAACCCCGCGGCATGCCGCGGGGTTCCTGTTTTGGCTTCAAGACTTGAACGACAGAGGGCGCACGACTTAGTCGGCTCCGAAGGCCTCGGCGATCGCCTCGGCAAACGCCTTCTGGTTCCACCCAACCACGAGCTGGTCGCCGATCAGCGTCACCGGTACCGTCTTCACATTGGTCAACTGCCGCATCTCGGCGCGGTACTGGCTGTTAGTCAGGATGTTGCGCTCTTCCCACTTGACTCCTTTCGACGAAAGGAAGCGCCGGGCTGCGGCGCACTTCGGTCAGAGGGGGACGACGTACATGATGGCGGACTTCGGCACGGGACGCCTCCTTAGGGGAGCTCTTAAGGCTTGATTATACAACACTATGCTGCACTTTGGACATCTCGGGATTGGCCCGAGGCAATGAAGCGACGCGCGGTCCATGAGCCAGGGAAGTGGGGGTGGCAGAGGCTCAAGGTGAAGAGCGTCTTCCAGTACAATACGCGATCCCGCCGCCTTTTTGAGGGAGCTGGTTTTCGCCTGAGCGGTTCAGGCACCGACGACGAAGGCCGTGAGTTCTGGATGTTTGAGCTGCTCCTCGACTGGACTGGGGTTTCAAGCAGGTGGGTTCTCCGCGGGCAGCGGCCTCAGCACGTACTCGGTCTTGCGGTCGGCGTTGAAGATGAAGTGGTGCTCGCGGCCGGCTACGCCCGCCAGCATTGCCGGCAGGTAGCGAGGCAAAAGGCTGACCACGCCCAGGTTATCCGAGTTCAGCACCCAGGTGAGATCCTTCCAATCCAGCACGCCCTCGTCCACCGCCCGCGGCGTCGGGTAGTCGAGGTTCTCCGAAACGTCGGCTACAAAGGCGTACATGCCGTCGGGCCGGCCACCGTCAACGGTCCAGGTGACGATCCCGGCGAACCGAGCCGCCTTGAGCTCGATGCCCGTTTCCTCCCGGACCTCGCGCAGGATGCCCTGGAGAGGAGACTCGCCTGCTTCGATCTTGCCCCCGACCCCGTTCCACATGCCCATCCAGGGAGCGCGGCTCCGATTGAGCAGCAGCACCTGATCTCCGCGGCGTACAAAGCAAATGGTGTATTTCAGCATCAGCCGGTCCCCCATCCCAACAGGCTCACCTCAGGCCTCCACCTGGTTAATTGGACTTCGATTCCCCGAACCCTTTCTTACGACGAAGGAAGAAATTTGTCCTGGTGCGGGCCCCGGGCAGCCCCAACCCGGACCCACTTGACAACATTCGCCACAGGTTGATAATAAATAGCAGATGACCAGTCGGTAACAAGACGTTCACTACACCTGGGGGTGCTGCCGTTGCCTGCCGCCATCGACGCTCAACATGATATCCGGCCTCGTGCCCGCCACTTCGGGGACGGTGCGGGTCCACGGGTTCGATCCCTGGCAGAACCCCATGGCGGTTCGCGCCCCAACCTGATCTTTGGCAAGGGATCGGCCATCGGCATCGCCGTGACCGACCTGGACCAGAGCCCGGCCTCGGCGCGCCTGGTGCAGCTGATCGGGTCCAAGGATTCGCAACTGGGGGGCAAGTACTTCCGCGTCACGGAGGTGGGGCGGGAGGAGGGAGAGCGAATTTTTTCCGAGCACCGCTCCCTGGTGTGGCTGACCATCCCGGAGGGGTTTGGGGAACGCCTGCAGAAGAGGCAGGAGGGCTCTCTGCTCCTGGCTATCGATAACTACAACTCCGACTTCGCCAAAAACGTCAGGCTGTACCTGAACGAAGCCCTGGCCGGCCTCTACGATGAGGCCTACCCGGATATCCGCGTTACCTTTGAGGAACGGCACGAGGCCGGCGTCAAGATCAGCTGGATCGACTCCATCGGCGTGGGGCTGACGGGCCTGGCCATCGTGTTGGCAGGCATGTTCAACGGATTCAACGGTCTGCTCAGCGAGTACCGGTCTCAGACCATCAAAACCCTGCTCTTGTCGCCGCGCCCGCTGCCCTACATCCTGGCGGCCAAGATCCTCTATGCCGTCCTCGGGGCTGTGCTCAGCGGCCTCCTGATGCTGACCACCCTGCACCTGCTCACCGGGCTACCCTTACTCGGCGGCCTGGCAGGGTTCGTCCTACTGGCGGTGCTCGCTGCCTTCACCTATGTGAACCTGGGCCTGATCATCGGCCTCTTTGTGCGGCGCTACATGCCTGCCGCCGCCCTGTCGATGGTGTTCGGCGTGACCTCCTGGTTTCTCAGCGGCAGCCTGGGGTCGCTCAAGGCCTATAACCGGGTGATCCAGGGCATCGCCGCCTTCCTGCCCATCACCTACGCCCAGGAGGGGCTCCGCGGCTTGCTACTCACGGGCGACTGGGCGGCCGTCTGGGCAAATGCCGGCTACCTAACCGTGGCCTTGCTCCTGACCCTGACCGCCCTGGCGGCGACGGTGCGGCGGAAGTTTGTCCTGGGGTGACGGTCGGTCCGCATAAGGAGGAGAACCTCAACCTTGTCCAAGCGAGGCCAAAAACCCACCCGCGACCGCATCCTGGAAGCGGCCCTGGCATCCTTCCACGAGCATGGCTACGAGGGGAGCACCATGGCTGCCATCGCCCGCCGGGCGGGCGTCACCGCCGCGGCCCTGTACCATTACTTCCCCGGCAAACGTGATCTCTTCGAGGCACTGGGCCGGCCCGACCTTGACTTCCCTTCCCCCCGGATCGAGGCGCGAAAACGGGAGATCCTGCAGGCCGCCCTGTTCGTGTTCAGCCAGAAGGGCTATGCCGGGGCCACCATGGACGACGTGGCGCAGGCGGTGGGCGTCTCCAAAGCTGCCCTCTACGGCTACTTTGCCTCCAAGGAGCATCTCTTCTCCTCTGTTCTGAGCACCACCCCCGTCATGGCGGATATTAGCGAGTTGCTCAACGCCAAGACAAGGGAAGGCGTTTCCTCCGATCCCGAGGCCCTTCTCCTTTGGGTGGCCACCCGGTTTCTACGGATGTACCGCGACCCGGACCGGCTGAATCTCGTACGCATCGTCCTCGCCGAAGGGGGACGGAACCCGGAGGTCTCGGCCGCCTTTCTCACGTCGGCGGTGGAGCGGGGCTCAGGGCTAGTGGCGGAGGCCCTGGAGCGTTCCGGGTTCGGCTCCAAGGCCCGGCTCCGACCCATGGCCCAGGCCTGGGTGGGCATGCTCTTCTCCTGGGTGGTGCTGAACCGTGTGCTGGCGGCTGCGTCGCCCGCCTCACCGGGGGACAGGCCGGCATCCTCTGGGCATAGGCTCGACCGCGAGGAGAGGGCGATGGCGGAGCGGGCCGTGCGGATGTTTCTGCACGGGGCCAGACCCTAAGAAGAACGACAAATGATAGGCCGGCTCGTCTGAGCCGGCCTTCTTGTGGCTCTAAGGCAACGGAAACCAGGCGTTACGCAGCGCGCTTGCCACGCAGGGTGTTCCGCACCTCTTGCAGGCGCGCCCCGTCCAGGGGGTAGGCCCGGAGCAAGGCCAGGGCGATCAGCAAGCCCACAATGGGAATGACGCCGACCAGCACCCGCAGGCCCCAGACGGCGGCGGCAGGCTGCATCGCCAGGGCCGGGTTGTAGCCGGTCCGCTTCAGGACGAAGCCCATCATCACTGCCTGCAGCGAGATACCGAGTCGGATCAGAAAGCCGTTGACGCCAAAGTACATGCCCTCGCGGCGGACTCCGGTCTTCAGTTCGTCCTCATCGATGACGTCGGCAATCAGGACGTCCAACAGCAGCAGGATGCCGGCGATGCCGATGCCCAGCAGGGCGGTGGTCAGGACCGCCTGTAAGAGGTTGTGGACGAACAGCAGGGGGATGAGGAGGAGCCCGTAGGCGAGCACGGCCAATATCAGCGCCCGTCGCGCTCCGTAGCGAGTGGTCAGCCGGGACCAGACGTAGATCATCGGCAGGGCCACGGCGAAGATGGCGCCCAGGAGCAGGGACGTCTGGGCCTCGGACACGCCCAGCACGTACTTGGCATAGAAAGGCAAGGTGGCCGTGAGCATGGTGAAGGTGAACTGGATCATCATGCTGGCCAGCACATAGCTGAGAAACGACCAGTTGGCGAAGGTGGCCTTGAGCGCCTGCCCGAAGGGCAGGGCTGGTTCAGCGGCGAACTCCGGGTTCTCGTGGCTGCCGGCCAGCGACAGCATCAGGCCCAGGGCGATGAACACGCCAAAGATCAGGCCCATGGCCGGCCAGCCCAGGGTGCCGTAAATCAGGGGCGGGACGGCGATGCCCAGCACCATGCCGACGATCCCCAGCACCTGCCGCCAGGCCGAGACCCGGGTGCGCTCTTCGAGAGACGAGTACATCTCCGGGAAGAGGGCGGTCCAGTTGAGGATCACGAAGGTGAACAGGCTGTCGAAGAGGAACATCATCACGATGTAGTACCAGAAGAGCGGCATGGCGCTCCCGGCCCTGAACGGGGGCATCCACAGCAGGGCGAAGGCCACGGCCAGCGGCAGGGACAGGAACCGGACGTAGGGGATGCGCCGCCCCCAGCGGGTGCGGGTGCGATCGGAGATTTGCCCGAACAGCGGGTCGTTGATGGCGTTCCAGATGCCGTAGAGAACCATGGCCAGGCTGATCAGTTCCACCGGCACGTGCAGCCTGTCGGTATAGTAGAAGATGGCGAAGGTTCCCACCGCCTGCCCGGCCAGCCCGGAACTCAGGTTGCCCATGCTGTACATGACGTCGCGCCGCTTGGTTTTCACCCGTTTGCACCTCCGCGCAGGTAGCCCCGCTGAGCAGGTAGGCCCGCTGAGGAGGTAGCCCCGCCGAATTTGTCGTATTCTTTCGCCAGTGGCCGGCGGCAATCCTTTGCCGACTGGCCACCCAGCCTGCAAACCCCTGGCAGAAGTGAGGCGGTTTCCTTGGATCTCAGCAGCATCCTGCCCATCCCCAACCTGCTTGCGGCGAAGAATGTCCTCTGCTTCCAGCCCCACCCCGACGACCTCGACATCGCCGCCGGCGGCACCCTGGCCCGGCTTACGGGCGGCGGCGCGCGCATCACCCTGGTGACGATGACCGACGGCAGCAAGGGCACCAACGACCCCGCGGCCGACCCGACGGCCCTGGCCGAGACCCGCCGGGCCGAACAGGCAGCGGCGGCAAAGCACACCGGCGTGCAGGACCTGGTCTGGCTGCCCTACGCCGATGGCGAGCTGCCCGAGACGGACGAGGTGCGCGACCGGGTCATCGGCCTGATCCGGCAGATCAAGCCTGATCTGGTGATGACTATCGATCCCTTCATCCCCTATGAGGCCCATCCCGACCACCTTCGGACCGGCCGGCTGGTCCTGGCGGCGGCCCTTTTTGCCCCCTTGTCCCGCTTCGCCCCGGGCAGCGAGCCCCACGAGGTGCCGGCCGTGGCCCTGGCCCAGACCCACCGGTCCAATACCTACGTGGACGTCACGCAGCAGTTTGACCGCAAACTGGCGGCCCTGGCCTCCCACCGGAGCCAGTTCCCGCCCGAGGCCCTGCAGCGATACACGGCCTACCTGCACGTCCGCGACGCCGACTACGGCCGGAAGATCGGCGCGCCATACGCGGAGGCCTTTAAAGTGCTGACCCCGACCCACCTGCACTACAATCCCGACGCGGAGGAGTGCTGATGCCTGGACGCGGACTGGTGATCACCGTCATCGGCGGCGGCAGCAGCTATACCCCGGAGCTTCTCGACGGGCTGATCGCCCGCCGGGACACCCTGCCCCTGGCGGAGCTGCGGCTGGTGGACGTGGAAGCCGGCCGCACCAAGGTGGAGATCATCGCCGACCTCGCCCGCCGCATGTTCGCCCATGCCGGCCTGAACCCCACGATCACCGCCACCCTGGACCGCCGTCGGGCCCTGGAGGGGGCCGACTTCGTCATCAGCCAGTTCCGGGCCGGCGGGCTGAAGGCGCGCCGGCGCGATGAGCACATCCCCCTGGGCTTTGGCGTCGTCGGCCAGGAGACCACCGGCCCCGGCGGCATGATGAACGCCCTGCGCACCATCCCCATCGCCCTGGACATCGCCAAGGACATGCGGGAGCTCTGCCCCCAGGCCCGGCTGCTCAACTTCACCAACCCCTCCGGCATCGTCACCGAGGCCCTGGCCCGCTACGGCAGCGTGCCGGTGGTGGGCCTGTGCAACGTCCCCATCAGCCTCATTCGGGCCCTGGCCGCCGGCCTGGGCGTGGACGCCAGCCGCCTCAACTGCTCCTTCTCCGGACTCAACCACCTGAGCTTCATGGTCGAGGCCAAGCTGGACGGCAAGAGCATCGTGGGCCAACTGCTCGCCTCCGACATCCTGGCCAAGGCCATCCTGGAGAACATCCCCAAGGTGAGCTGGGGCACGGACTTCCTGCAGGCCCTGGGTGCCATCCCCTCGCCCTACCTGCGCTACTTCTACTTCCCCGAGGTCATGCGCCAGGAGGAAGAGGAAGCGATCAAGTCCGGCCGCGGCAGCCGCGCCGAGGTGGTGCAGCGGGTGGAGGACGAGCTCTTCGCCCTCTACGCCGACGCCGGCACCTACCAAAAGCCCGAGCAGCTCTCCCAGCGCGGCGGCGCCTGGTACTCCGAGGTGGCCCTGATGACCATGGAGGCCATGGTCACCAACCGGCCGTCGGTGCAGGTGCTCAACGTGCTGAACCAGGGGGCCATCCCCGACCTGCCGCCGGGCGCGGTGGTCGAGGTCAACTGCCTGGTGGACGCCGCCGGCGCGACGCCGCTGGCGGCCTCGCCCCTGCCTCTGGCCGTGCGCGGCCTGGTGCAGCAGGTGAAGGCTTACGAGCAGCTCACCGTCGAGGCGGCGGTGGCCCGCGACCGCGGCCTGGCCTTCCTGGCCCTGCTCAACCATCCCCTGGTGCCCGGTGCGTCCACGGCGCGGGAGATGCTGGAGGCGCTCCTGGACGCGAACCGCGAGGACCTGCCCCAGGAGTGGTTCCGATAAGCGAGGAGGGGTGGGGATGAGCCTCCAGTCTGAGGCCACATCCGGCACTGCGCCGGCGGGTGTGCGGAGATCGGAAGAG
>JAMDAP010000203.1 GCA_023484675.1 Bacillota bacterium | reverse complement strand
TATGCTGTAGACAGGTGCTCCTGTTGGAGCGGCAAGGTCAGTACCACCGTGACCTTCATGCTTCTCTCCGGTAATGGGATCGACCCGTGGGCCAAACTGGGACGTCACCTTATTATACTGAGGATCCAAGGGCCAGACCGGTTCACTAGGTCCAACACCTCCCTGCGGATTACCGGGTCGGTCCGGTTGTAGGTCACCCCAGTTGACATCTGCCTGTGCTTCAAGGGCCAGCTGGCGATCTTGTGCGGCCCTCTCCGCCGGAGTCAGATCGTGATACCCAGCAGCGTAGCCAACACACGGGCGGCGCGGGAGACAGCGCGCGCCTTTTGCATGACAGGGGATCCCTCCGCAGTCCTGGAAAGCGGGCACGAAAAAGCCCACTCCGGCCGGCGCGGAGTGGGTGGGTTTGTGGAGGGAACCCCGCTTCGGCAACGCGGCCGCCATGGCTCCTTGCCGCCGCGGTTGGCGGCGCTGTCTTGGAGCGGTAGGCCCTGCGTTTTGCGTCCCCGGGCTTTCACCCGGGGTAGCCCTTTCGGTCGCTTTCCGGTTTTTGGTTCAGTGGAGACCACATTTCGGCATAATGTTCAAGAATCCTGCAAGAAACGCCTTGCGCCCCAACAAGAAACGTTCGACGAAATTCGACATACCGGGCGTGGCTACGTTGAGCATACCGCGTTCTGCTGGTCCCGGTGCAACAACGGTACCCTTCTGTGGCATCCTACCAGGGTAAGATTGGACCTGGCCGCGTCCGGCCGGGTCCGATGTGTGGGTGGGTAGCGTGACACTCTTTCTTGCCCTGGTGGCCACTTCATCGGTGGCCTTCGTCGCCTGGCGCCTGGCGGCAGCGCCATCCGGCTTCGCCTGGCACGAGCGGCTGCTGCTCCTTGCAGGTGTGGCCTGGGCGCAAACCGTGCTGACGCAGCTTTTGGCCGGCACTGTTTTTCGTCTTACTCCTCTGTGGGTGGCGGCCCTCAATGTCGGCCTGGTTCTTGTCGCCGGCCTTCGGCTCAAGCCTGCGGCTGCGGCGGTGCCGGGCCACCTCGCCGCAGGAGGCGCAGACACAACCGGCGCGCCCGCGCCCGCCGAGCCCGGGGATAAGGTGCCTCCCCTTTGGCGTGCCCTGCAGACAGCCGCCACCGGCCAGACCCTGCCCTGGCTGCTGCTGGGGTTGCTCGTCCTGCAGTCGGCCCTGGTGCTGTGGACGGCCGCGGTGTTGCCGCCCCAGGGCTGGGATGAGTGGTGGTACCATCTGCCGCCCATCGCCCGTTGGGTGGAGACAGGGCGTGTCGACCTGATGCCGGTAGCCCAGGAGTGGCAGGACCCGGCGCAGGTCCAGGCCCTGGACGACTACCAGCGGCGCTACCGCCTGTCCGTCACCGGCTTTTGGGCCAACGTTTATCCGCTGAACGTGGAGACGGCCGCCATGTGGAGTTTGCTCTTTCTGCGCCAGGACCGCTGGGTGGATGCAGCCCAGTGGCCGCTGGTCCTCCTCGGCGCCCTGGCGGTGTACAGCCTGGTGCGGTGGGCGCGGGTCAAGGCCCCCGGCCCCATGGTGGCAGGACTTCTCTGGGCTCTCTTGCCCATCAACCAGATGCAGGCCCGCACGGCCTACACCGACACGGCGGTGGCCGCCGCCACCCTGGCCGCGGTGCTCTTCTTCCTGCGCTGGGTGGAGGCCGGCGCGGACCGCGGGAGCGGCCCAAAGAGCCCGGCGCGCGGGAGAAGCCCCAACAACGGGGGCGTCATGAGCAGCACGCCAAGGACCGGCAACGCGACAGCCTCCGCCTACTTCCTGGCCTTCGGCCTGTTCCTGGGGCTGTCCGTGGGCAGTAAGCCGTCGGCCCTGGGGTACGCCGGCGTCCTGGGCGTTCTCACTCTCATCGTTGCATTAAGAAAGGCGCGCAGCCAACCCGTGTGGGCGCGCCTCCGTCAGGCCGCCGGCTGCGGCCTGACCCTGGCTGTCGTGGCCCTGGCCACGGGCGGCTTCTGGTACCTGCGCACCTGGATTGTCTACGGCAACCCCATCTATCCCTTCAGCGTCAAGGTCCTCGGCGCTGAGATCTTCCAAGGCCTGGGGTCCGTCCACAGCCTCATCTGGGTGGCTAACACGCCGGAGGAGTACCTGCACACGGGCTTTTTCTCCAACCTGGCGCGGTCCTGGTTCGAGGCCAGCCAGGAACCGTACTCTTTTTACACCCGCACCGGCGGCTTCGGCGCCATCTGGGCCGTGGTGGGCCTGCCGGCGCTGGTCGTGTATGCCGTCAGATCGCTCTGGCGCCGGGACCGGCGAGGCCTGTCTCTGCTGGGGCTAGGAGCCCTGATGCTGGTCGTTCACCCCGGGAGTTGGTGGCCGCGGTACAGCATTCTGGTGCCGGGCCTCGGGCTGATCGGAGCGGGCTGGCTGCTGGGTGAAGGCGTGGGGGCGGCGGCGGCGACGGGCCGCGGCCCAAGGAACAGGGGACTACAAGCCCAGTTCTCGGCCCTGGTGGTGGTGGCCACGCTCTGGTCTTTGCTTCGAGCCGACCTCAGCCTGTCCCAGGGGCTGCCCATGGCCCTGGCCCTGAAGCCAGAGCAGCGCACCATCGGCCGGCTGTACCTGGGTGACTACGCGCCCCTGGAACAGAGAGTGCCGTGGGGGGCGAGCATCGGTTACGCACCCATGACCTTCATCTACCCGCTCTACGGTCCGGAACTGCAGCGGCGCGTGGAGCAGGTGGACGGGCTGTCGCCCAGTGCCTGGCTGGAAAGCATAAAGCAGACCGGCGTGAGTTACGTGTCGGTTCTAAAGAGCTACGGCCCGCACTACGCCTGGGCCAAGGCGGCGCCCAACTGGCTGGAGGAAATCGCGACGCCTGGGGAGGTGGGGCTCTTTGCTGTCAAGGCTGGAGCGTTTCAGATCTTGGACGGGCCGGAAGCGCCCGGTGCCGCCGGACCCGCATCAGGCTCAGCCGTCCTCCGCTGAGGCCGCCTGGCGCTGGACAGCCCTGGGTCTGGCCTACCTCGCACTGGTCCTCTATGCTGTGGCGGGAGGCCACCTGCGGGCTCTGCCTGGCGAACTGGCCCAAGCCGCCAGGATGGCGGGTCAGGTCCTGGCCATCCTTCGCCCCTAGAAATGCTCCGACAAAGGGTGCTATTGTAAAGGGGTACAGGCACGAGGAGGCGGTTTCCAATGGCCGGTGCTTACAAGCCGGGTCCGCCGTCGGGGCGGACGGCACGTCGGGGTCACCCCCTGGCGGCGCTCGGCTACCGCAATTACCGCCTGTTCTTTCTTGGCCAGCTGGTCTCCCTGATCGGCACCTGGATGCAGACAGTGGGCCAGCAGTGGCTGGTGATCGACCGGCTGACGCCTTCGCCCTTCCTGCTTGGCCTGGTGGCGGCCGCCCAGTTCCTGCCGGTCCTGGTCCTGTCCCTGGCAGCAGGCGCCATGGCCGACTGGGTGCCCAAGCGCCGGCTGGTCATCGTCACCCAGTCCACCTTGATGGTCCTGGCCTTGATCCTGGCCCTCCTCACCTGGACCGGCGCAGTCCGCTACTGGCACATCCTGGTGTTGTCGTTGCTGCTTGGCACCGCCAACGCCTTTGACATGCCGGCCCGGCAGGCCTTTATGGTGGAGATAGTGGGACGGGATGACCTCATGAACGCCATCGCCCTTAACTCAGCCGTCTTCAACGGTGCCCGGGTCATCGGTCCCTGGGTGGCGGGCAAGGCCATCGCCCAGTTCGGCATTGCTGCCGCCTTCTTCTTTAACGGCATCAGCTTCCTGGCGGTGATCGCCGCACTTATGGCCATGAACGTTGAGGACAAGGCCCATCCGCGGGTGGCTCTGCGCGGCATCTCTACGGACATCCGCGAGGGGCTGGCCTACATCCGCCGCACCCCGCTGATGCTGGCTCTGAACGTGCTGATGGCCCTGATCAGCACCTTCACACTGAACTTTAACGTCCTCACCCCGATCCTGGCCAAACAGGTGCTGCACCAGGATGCCGAGGGCTTCAGCCTGCTCATGTCGGCCATGGGCCTGGGGGCGTTGCTCGGCGCCGTCACCCTTGCCTTCCTCAGCCGCCTGGGGCCGCGTCTCGGCCTGGTCTTCTTTGGCGCCGCCCTGGTCTCGCTGGCCGAGCTGGCTCTGATCGCCGCCCGCACCGCGGGTCTGGCCCAGGCCATACTCTTTGTCGCCGGCTGGGCCATGATCATCTTTGCCGCCACCACCAACACCCTGCTGCAGACCACCGTGCCGGACAATCTGCGGGGACGGGTGATGAGCGTCTACTCCCTGGTCTTTGGCGGTGTCACCCCCATCGGTGCCCTCATCACTGGGGCTGTGCTCAACACCGGCGGCCCCGCCGCCGGGTTCATCGAAGGCGGGGCCATGGGGCTGCTGTCGGTGGTCCTGGTCCTGGTCTGGTGGCAGAAGAACCGGCAGTCGGCGGAAGGCCCGCAGGCCGCCACCTAAAAACCAAGAGGGGGGCATGGTTATGTCTCGACCGCGTGTCTTTGTCACCCGCCGCCTGCCGGATAACGCCCTGGCGGACCTGGCGGCCCAGACCGACCTGCACGTCTGGCCGGAGGAAGGGGTGGCGATGCCCCGGGACGCCCTGTTAAACGAGGCCCGGCAGTCCGAAGGCCTCTTGACCGTCCTCACCGACCGCATCGACGAGGAGCTCCTGGCCGCGGCGCCGCGGCTGAAGGTCGTGGCCAACATGGCCGTGGGCTATGACAACATCGACCTGGAGGCGGCTCACCGCCACGGCGTGACCATCACCAACACCCCGGGGGTGCTGGATGAAACCACTGCCGACCTGGCCTTCGCCCTGTTGCTGGCCACCGCCCGGCGCTTTACGGAGGCAGAGCGCCTGCTTCGCCAGGGGCAGTGGAAGGGGTGGTCGCCCCTCTGGCTGGCCGGCAAGGACGTCTACGGCGCGGTGCTGGGCATCGTCGGTCTGGGGCGCATCGGCCAGGCCGTGGCCCGCCGGGCCCGGGGGTTCGGCATGAAGGTGCTGTACGCGGGGCGCCGCCGCAACCCGCCGGCGGAGACCGAGCTGGGGGTGGAGTACCGCACTCTGCCCGACCTGCTCAGGGAGTCCGACTTCGTCTCCCTGCATGTCCCGCTCACTGAGGAGACCCGCGGCCTCATCGGCAAGGGCGAGCTGGCCCTGATGAAGCCCGACGCCATTCTCATCAATACCGCTCGGGGAGCCGTGGTGGACGAGGCGGCCCTGATCGAGGCCCTTTCCGGCGGGCGGTTGCTGGCGGCAGGTTTGGACGTCTTTGCCGTTGAGCCCTTGCCCTCTGACCACCCGCTGCTCGGGCTTCCTAACGTAGTCGCTCTGCCCCACCTGGGCAGCGCCAGCGTTGCCACTAGAACGCGGATGGCACGCCTGGCTGCAGACAATCTGTTGGCCGTGATTGGCGGGGAGGAGCCGCTCAACCGGGTTCGGTTCTAGCACGGCATGTCGGTGGCCAGCCGCCGCCGCCGGACGGCCGGTCGATAAAACGGTGCGAGGTCGGTAAAATGGTGCGAGGGGAGTGGAGGGCATGACGCGGTACGTGCGGTTTGTGGCCCCGGGATCCGGGGAAGGGCGCTGGGGTGTGTGGGAAGGCGAAGAGGTCAGGGAAGTAGCCGCCGCGCCCTGGGAAGGCCAAGGCTTGCCGGAAGGAGGCGCATCCTTTCCCATTGGCCGGGTGCGGCTCCTGGCGCCGTGCCTGCCCTCCAAGGTGGTGGGCGTCGGCTTCAACTACCGGCGCCATGCTGTAGAGTTGGATTTTCGCCTTCCCGAGAAACCGGTGCTCTTCCTGAAGCCTCCCACGACGGTGGTCGGCCCCGGGGACCGGGTGCTCTACCCGGCCCTGAGCCGGCGGGTGGAGTACGAGGGCGAGATGGCGGTGGTCATCGGCAGGGTGACCCGCGACGTCAGTCCGGTCGAGGCCCCTGGCTACATCCTCGGCTACACCTGCGCCAACGACATCACCGCCCGCGACCTGCAGCCCAAGGACGGCCAGTGGACGGTGGCCAAGGGCTTCGATACGTTCTGTCCCCTGGGCCCGGCCATCGTCACCGAGCTGGAGCCGGCCGGCCTCACCGTCACCACCCGGCTGAACGGGCAAGTCCGGCAGAGTTCCCCGGTCTCCGACCTCATCTTTGGCGTGCCCGAGCTTGTCAGCTACATCTCCCAGGTGATGACCCTGCTGCCCGGCGACGTGATTCTGACCGGGACTCCGGCCGGCGTCGGGCCCATGCAGCCGGGGGACGCTGTGGAGGTGGAGATCAGCAGCATCGGAATCTTGGCCAACGTGATCGGGCGGCCTGAGTAGGCGCAAGCCGTCAAGCCGGCCAAACCGAAGAAGCCACCCCGAGGGGTGGCTTCTATTTTGCGGGGGAGCGGCTTCGGGCTCCGGGCCTCTTGCCTGCGAACCTCCATGCATCGGGAGGTTTGCTCCTGATTCAGAGTGTACCCACTTTTTGTGAAGAGATAGTGAAGGGACGAGCGGGAGGGAAGCGGGGGCTTTGTGGCGAAGCCTTAGAACCACTGCCACTGGAAACGGGGGGGAGCAGCGTTGGTATTCATCGAAGAGCAGGCCTTCGTGGGGATGTTGCTCTCTGCAATAGAGGTTTACCGGCACGAATGTTATGGAGTCCTTCTGGGTCATAGCGACCGCGGCAACTGGGTGGTGGAGACCGTCATTCCCTACCTGACCGCGGACCGGTCGCCTTCCGGCGTTGAAGTGCGCTGGCGCCGCGAGCGCCGGCTTGGTGAAGCCCTGGGCCTGTTGAGCACCCGTCAGGTGGTGGGGGACTACCATTCCCATACTGCTTGGGGGTCGCGTCGCGGGCTCTCCACCCTGTCCAACGTGGACGTGGAGTCCATGGCCCAGGACGAGGTCCAGGTCGTCATCGCTGTCAACGATCGGGTTCGAACTCAGCCCTGGCGGTACCTCAGGGACGGTAGCCTGTCCGGAACGCTGGGCGACTACCACATCAAAATCGCCGCCTACTCCTTTGAGGCCGGCGGCAAGGAGGCTGGCCGCCGGCCGCGCCCAGTGCCGGTGCGCTGCCCCTTCGCCATTGGCTTCCTGGGCCCCAGGAGTCTTGCTTCCGGTTCGTAAGTTCAGGTACGCCGCGGCAGCGGCCGCAGGTCGGCAAGGAAGGAGCCCCGCAGCCTGTTCTGCGGGGCCCTTTGCATGTGATGACGAACGGGAGCTTGGGGGAGCTCAGCCGTCGCTTCGCTGCGCCGGCCCCGGCCGGCCACCCACGCCACCCATGCCAGGCATTGGCATCATGCTCATCATCGCCGCCATGCCGCCCATGTCCTTGAAGAACTTTTCGTGAACGCCGTACAGCTCTTGGTGCGCCTCGCGCTTGTGATCCCAGAAGGCCTTTTCCGCTTCCGCCATGTGCTTGGCCTCCACCGTCATGGCCTTGTGGTGGTCCATCATGGCCATCTGGTAAGCCAGCGGCCCCATAAGGTTGACATTCACCAGGTGCCCGGAGGATTGGTTCATGTTCCAGGTCCGCAACACGAAGCCCCAACTCCCTTCGACACAAGGTTTACATAGCTAGTGCACGGTATGTTCTGCACTCCGCCAACGTGACTCGCGCGCCGAGAGGAAGGGCAGACCAGAACCGGCCCGCCCCCGGTGCGTCTTCAAGAGAGGAAAGCCTCAACGTCATGGAGGAGGAAAACAGATGAGCATCAACGGTCGTGAACTGGTGGCCATCGGGATAGCCGCTCTGCTCTTGTTCCTGGCAGCCCTGGGTGGGGCGGCCTGGCTGCGGCCGCAATCGGTGCAGGTACTAAGCGGTGGCGACACGGAACACTCCCTGTCCACCACCGGTCAGGCGGAGCTTCAGGTCAAGCCGGACACGGCCCAGGTCAGGCTGGGCATCAATCTCAAGGCTGCTGACGCCAAGTCGGCCCAAACCCAGGCCAACCAGCGGCTGCAGGGCATCGTCAAGGCACTCACCGGCCAGGGCATTGCCGAGGACAAGATCCGCACCGTTGCCTTCAACCTCCAGCCGGAGTACCGCTACGACAATGGCGGCGCCCATCTGGACGGCTACCGTGTCTACAGCACGGTGGAGGTGACCAGCACCAATCTGGATGGGATTGGCGCTCTGGTGGATGCCGCAATCGCCGCCGGGGCCAACCAGGTGGAAAACGTGTCCTTCACACTGAAGGACCGCGACCAGTATAAGCAGCAGGCCATCGACAAGGCCCTGGCCGACGCCCGCGCCAAGGCTGACGCCGCTGCCGGCAAGCTGGGGACGCAAATCACCGGCGTCAGGCACGTGGTGATCAGCGAAGGGCCTGGCGCCCCGCCGCCCATCGCCTTCGAGCGCAAGATGATGGACCAGGGGACCGCTGCCGCCCCTAGCGGCAGCACTCCGGTCTTGCCCGGCAGCTTCGACTTCCAGGTCAGCGTCCAGGTGGAGTTCAGCCTCAAGTGAGCGTTGCGGCCGGCCGGCCTGAATGAGGCGTTGCGGCCAGGCGAGGTCCGGGAGTAAGATAAGGGGGAATCGCTTGCAACCTGGAGGATTCATGCAAACCTATGAGGCCATCTGCGACCTGCTGCTGGACGGCGCCGAAGACGCCGGCCTTTTTGTGGCATCGGTGGAGCACTATATCGAAACCATCACGCTGGACAAAGAGTTCATTTTCATCTGCCTGCCCCCGGGAGAGCGAACCTCGCCGCGGGTGCGGGCGGAGATCTCCTTCGTCTGGGATTCCACGCTGACGGCGGCTTCTGTCTACGGCCAGCCGCGCCGCCTCCCGGACCCCGGGGACGAGATGGATCTGGCGCCGCCGGCCCCGGCTCTTGGCGACCTGCCCCTGGGCCCCCTGGGGCATCCTTTGATTGAGCTCTACATCAAGTACCAGTTCAACGTGCCCAACGCCGAGCGCGTCCCGGAACTGGCGGACCGGCTCCGCCGGATCCTTCGCGGCGTCATCGACCACGAGAACTTTCCAGAGATCAAATTCGAGGTCTCCGTCTTGCCGGACGGCAAGGTGGTCCTTCAGTGTGAAGGACACGTTTTCCACCTGGTTGGCCCCGGCGGCGATTGCGGCAT
>JAMDAP010000005.1 GCA_023484675.1 Bacillota bacterium | reverse complement strand
AGGTGAGTTGGGGCACCGTCGAGGAGTCGGTGCCCGTGCGGGCCCTGGTCATTCGACGGGAGCAGGTCGAGGTGGCGCCCATCTCCGGCCGGCTGCTGCGCCTGACCGGCGAAGGCCAGCAGGTGACCGCCGGTGCCGCCGTGGTGGAGTTGGTCAATCCCGAGGCGCAGGTGTCTCTGGCTTCCCGGGCGGAGGGCGTGAAGGAAGCCTGGGATCACTTCCAGAAGGAGAAGGAAGGGGAGCGCCGGTTGGCCTTGCAGCGGACCGCTGAACTTCAGGCGGCAGTGCAGGAGAGCCTGGGCAACCTGCGCCAGGCCGCCGCGCTCGCCGACGAGAAGGGGATGCAGCAGGCCTGGGCCAGCCTGGACCAGGCCTCGGGCAAGTTGGCGGCGGCAAGGGAGGCCCTTTCCCGGCTAGAGCAGCAGCGGGCGGAACTGCTCAGCCAGCAGGCCCGCGTCGGGTCCCTCGGAAGCGAGGCCGTGGTCCGGCTGACCGCGGCCAAGGGCGGACTGGTCTTCTACCAGGTGGATGGCCTGGAGCCGGCTCTGCGCCCTGACCGGCTGACCGAGGTCGATGTTTCGTTGACGGAGCACCCTCCCGAAATGGTGCCGCCGGCGACGGACCGGGTCCTGGCGGGTCAGCCCCTGTTCAAGGTGGTCGACCCCGAGTACGCGGTACTGGCCTTCCGACTGACCGAGCCACAGGCGGAGGGTTTGGCGCGGCGCCGGGAAGTGCGCCTGAAACTGACCGACCCGAGCGGCTCGCCGCCGGAGGAGCTCGCCGGCCAGCTCCTCTTCCTCGGGCCCGCAGAGCCGGGAGGCAGACGTGCCGTGTTCGTTCGCCTGCAGTCCCTGCTGGGGGGAAAGCTCGCTTTGAAGCGGGTTTTGGAGGCTTCGGTGCTGGTCAAGACGGCGCAGGGCCCGCGGGTGCCGGTGACGGCCCTGACGGCTGATCCAGGCACCGGGTCCGGCCTCGGGGTGTACGCGGCGGACGGGGGCAGAGCGCGGTGGGTCCCTGTCGAGGTGGAGGCCACCGATGGGACCTGGGCGGTAGTTTCCGGAGTGCGAGCCGGGGTTGTGCTGGCGCCCCTCGGGCGGCAGCGCAAAATTCGGTAGTGGAGCCAAAATCAGGAGGGAACGGACCCCGAAATGTCGAATGTGCATGTTCATGTAGCTGCAGTGCAAGAGAGAATGCGTCAGGCTGCTCTGCGTGCCGGCCGGGATCCCGAGACCATCACGCTGGTTGCGGTCACCAAGACGCTGCCGGCGGAGCGTGTGCAGGAGGCGGTCGCCAGCGGTATCCGCCACCTGGGGGAAAACCGGGTGCAGGAGGCCAAGGCCAAAAAGCCCCTGGTGGCAGGGGATGCGGCGTGGCACCTGATCGGCCACCTGCAGACCAACAAGGCCAAGCAGGCGGTGCAGCTATTTGACTGGGTGCATTCGTTGGACAGGCCCGACCTGGCGGAGGAACTTCACCGCCGCGCCCTTGCGGAAGGACGCCGGCTGCCGGTGCTGGTCCAGGTCAACGTGGCTCGGGAGGCGAGCAAGTCCGGCGTCGACCCGGACAACCTGGTTTCCCTGGTGCGCCTGGCGGCCCGGCTGGACGGGCTGGAGGTTCGCGGCCTGATGACCATCGCACCGCTGGTGCCCGATCCGGAGGAGGTGCGGCTGGTTTTCCGCCGCCTGGCCCAGATGGCCGGGGAGCTGCGCCAACTGGCCGTGGACGGCGTGCGCATGGAGCACCTGTCCATGGGCATGTCCGGGGATTTCGAAGTGGCGATTGAAGAGGGGGCCACCATGGTTCGCCTCGGCACGGCGTTGTTTGGTGAGCGAGTGGGGGCGAAGCCTCAGACCTAGGCAGGGCGGGTGGGGTCCTGCCAGGGGCCGGAACCGGGCAAGATCAAGGAGGAGCATTCGATGGCCAAAAGGTTCTGGGACAAACTGCTCGGGCTAATCGGGTTCGAGATGGAAGAGGTGGAGGAAGAGGAACGGCCGCTTCCGTCGCCCGCCCCGGCCCACGATCAGGTTGTCGAGGAGTGGGTTGAAGACCTGCCCCACGGCGGCAAGAAGCGCGGGACCCTGGTCAGCCTGCCCGGCCAGAAGCAGGTCAAGGTCGTGGTCGTGGAACCGCGCTCCTTCGAAGAGGTTCAGAGCATCGCCGACCATCTTAAGAGCCGGCGCCCCATCATTCTGAACCTTGAGGTCACGGACAAGGAGCAAGCCCAGCGCATCCTCAATTTCCTCTCCGGCTGCATCTACGCCCTGGGTGGGGAAATGCAGCGCATCAGCAACGGCATCTTCTTCTTCGCTCCCTCCAACGTTGATATCTCGTTAATGCGTCGCTCCAAGACGGGCGCCGACGAGCCGGCCGCCGCCGGCGGCGGCAGTGGCAGTGGCAGTGGCAAGAAGCCCCCTGGCAGCTTCCTCGGTCAGGGCAAGGACCTCCCCGACCGCAAGTCCGGCCTGAACGTGCCGGCGGGTATCGGCCGGGATATGGAGACCCAGGGCGAACGGGGACTCGGCATTTGGAACAAATAGGAGGTGCCCGCATCCGGTGAGCGTTGGCGTAATCCTGGTTAAGGCTCTCGGTTATTTCTTCAACATCTACTACCTGCTCATACTGGCCTCGGTGATGTTTTCCTGGATCCGCCCGATGCGGGGGACGTTCCTCCACGACCTGGCCCGCCTGACGAACCAGCTCACTGAGCCGTTGTTGGCGCCCATCCGCCGCGCCCTGCCCCTGGCGGGAGGCCTCGATTTTTCGCCCTTTATCGCCATCCTGTTGCTGCAGCTGGTGCAGCGCCTGGTGATGGGGCTCTTGCTTCGCATGAGCTTTTGAACCCCCTAACGCCGTTATGCTGCTGGAGGTGCGCCCATGCTGACCCCCCTCGACATTCACCAGAAAGAGTTCAAGAAGGGCTTCCGCGGCTACGTGGAAGAGGAAGTGGACGAGTTTCTGGATGAGGTGATGAAGGACTTCGAGAGGCTCATCCGCGAAAACACCACCCTCCGCGAGGAGCTGGAAGCGGCCCAGGCCAAGCTGCAGCACTACACCAACCTGGAGGGGACGCTGAACAACACCCTGATGGTGGCGCAGAAGACGGCCGAGGACGTGAAGGCCGCAGCCCGCAAGGAAGCCGAGCTTGTCCTGGCCGAGGCCAAGGCCCAGGGCGAGCAGACCGTGCAGTCCGCCCAGAACAAGGTCCGCCGCATCGGTGACGAGTTCGAGGCCACCCGCCGCGAAATCCGGATGTACCGGGCCAAGATGCGCTCGCTGGTCAAGGCCCAGCTTGAGTTGCTGGAGGAGTCCGACCGCGAGGACGCCGGACAGGGCCAGGTGGCGGCAACCCAGGAATAGCCGCTACCGCCGAGGACCAGGTAAGGTGTAGATGGCGAAACGTCCCGGGACAAGGTGTTCCGGGTGCAAGGGTGCACGGCTGAGCAGGTGCGGCAGAGGTTCCACCCAAATGGCTCAAAATGAAGACGCCGCGGCTGAGCCCGCGGCGCTGTTGCACCTTAGGGGGTGCATCTCCGGTGGGTCACGCCTCCCTCCTCCTTCTTTCCGTAGTCACTGTGGTGTATCGGGTACACCGCGGCCAGGTGAACATTCCGCGGTTGTTATGGTCTGAGTCGCCGTTTCCCGGGCGGGACGCCTCAGAACCCTGAGCGCGCTTGCTACGTCTACCCTTGAGGTGACCATGAAGTCAGTCTGAGCCTAAGGGGGAGTGTCATTGTCGCTCCTGGAGTTGCGCGGAGTGGCGCGGCAGTACCGGATCGGCAAGATCCAGGTCGACGCGCTCCACCAGGTTGACCTGGCAGTGGAGGAGGGGGAGTTCGTATCCATCATGGGCCCGTCCGGTTGCGGCAAATCGACCTTGCTGAACATCATCGGCTGCCTCGACCGGCCGACGACGGGCACGTACCGGCTGGCGGGGCAGGCGGTCGAAGGGCTGCCGGACGGACGCCTGGCGGAGATCCGCAACTCGTTCATCGGCTTCGTCTTCCAGAGCTTCCATCTGATCCCCGACCTGGACGCCTGGGGTAATGTGCAGATGCCCCTCGTCTACCGCGGGATGCCCGCCTGGGAGCGCCAGCGACGCGTGGAGGCTGCCCTGGAGGCGGTCGGTCTGGCTGACCGGCGCCACCACCGCCCCGCCGAGCTCTCAGGGGGCGAGCAGCAGCGGGTCGCCATCGCCCGTGCCCTGGTTGGCGAGCCGGCCGTCATCCTGGCTGACGAGCCGACCGGTGCGCTGGACTCGCGCTCCGGGCAGGCCATCATGGACATCTTTGGACGGTTCAATGCCGAGCGCGGGGTTACCATTGTTCAGGTGACCCACGATGAGGCGGTCGCGCGGCACGGACGGCGTGTCATCCGCCTGCGGGACGGCGCAGTGGAAGGGGAGGAAGCGGTCTAATGTGGCAGCGAGCCGTGTTCATCCTATTTGTCGTGGCCTCTGTGGTGGGCGGTGGCTACTATGGCTTCGTGAAACTGCTCTCGCCGGCGGCCAAGGAGACCAAAGGGCCCATCTACGCCACCAGCCGGGTCGTCCGGGGGGACATCTCCGTCGGCGTGACGGCGACAGGGCCGCTCAACCCCACCCAGGGCGGGGGCATCGCCGTCCCCGGCGGGCCCGGGCCTGGACCGGCCCCGTCGGCGAGCTTCGTCATTGAGGAGGTCCTGGCGAAGGACGGGGATCCGGTGCGGCAGGGTCAGATCCTCGTCCGGCTGAACGGCACCGATCTGGAGGCCCAACTTAAAAGCAAGGAGAGGACGCTGGAGACCGAGCGGAAGTCACTGGCTGCTCTCCTGGGCGTGCCGCCTTCCCAGCTGGACGACGTCGACCCGTCGCGGGGCATCACGCTGCGGGCGCCCATCGACGGCAAGGTACTGGGGTTGACCGCCAAAGAGGGCCAGGAGGTCAAGCAGGGGCAGGTGGTTGCGCGGGTGGTGAACGACTCGCGCTTCCGGCTCACCGTCTGGCTGACGCTGGGCGAGAGCGGACAGCTCGTCCCGGGGCAGCGCGTCGTCCTGCGCTTCGCCGAGTTCGACGCTTTCGTCCCGGCGGAAGTCACCGACGTCAGCCCGGAGCCGGCACCGGTGGCTGCCAAGGATCTGTGGGAACCTACGGTTGGTGCGCCGCATCAAGACCAGAACGCTTATGCGCTGATGTATTCGGCGACGCTCGAGGGAACCAACGAGGGGCTGATTGTGCCGGGGATGCGCGCCTACGTCGGCGTGCCGTCCGGAGATAGCGTCTTCTTCGTTCGCTACCCCGCCAAGGTCGAAGGCTACGCAGACGAGCAGCAGGTGCTCAGCGGCGCCAATGCCCTGGTAACGCGGGTGCACGTGCGGGAGATGCAGAAGGTCAAGGAGGGAGCCCCCCTCGTGTCCCTGGCGGGAGCCGATGCCCGGGATCTGATGGAGGAGCGGCTGGACAAGGTCCGCCAGCTGGAGGCAGAGGTGCAGCAACTGCGAACCAGGCTGGGGGAGCTGGACGTGCGCGCCTCCATGGACGGCACCATCGGCCACATCGAGGCGCGGCCCGGCATGACGGTGCAGCCTGGCCAGTGGTTCGGCAATATCTTCGACACCGCCCAGATGCAGCTCTGGACGATGGTCGACGACGTGGATGTACTCAAGATCAAGCAGGGGGCGCCGGTGCGGGTGACGGTGGATGCCGTGGCGGGCAAGACCTTTAGCGGCACGGTGGACCAGGTGGCCATGATGGGCAAGGACGACAAGGGGATCAGCCGTTTCCAGGTGAGCATCAAGGTGCAGGGCGGCCCCGAGCTGAGACCGGGCATGCAGGCGCAGGCCCAAATCGACGCGGGCAGTGCCAAGGCCGTCCTCCTCGTCCCCTTGGAGGCCATTTTCGAGGAGGACGGCAAGAGCGAGGTGGAGGTCCTGCTGCCGGGTGGCGCGGCCAAGGTCGTACCCGTGGAGCTTGGCCTGATGAACGACCGGGTTGCCGAGGTGAAGTCCGGCCTGAAGGAGGGCGACCTGGTCATCACCGGCAGCACGGCCGATCTCCTGCCCAGCCAGCGCATCCGCTCCAACGGGCTGCTGCCCGGCAACGGGGAAGGGGAAGGGCAGCAACAGGGCGGGGCTGGCGGCTCCGGCGAGGGAAGCTCACCGGGCGGGGCCAACCCGGGCGCCGGGGGGAAGGGGCCGTGAGGATGTTGCGCCTACTGCAAATGGTGCCGAGGCTCCTTGAGCCCCTCCCGCGACTTCTCGAACCGGTGCCGCGGTTCCTTGGGTCGGTGCCCCGCCGGCTGCAGGCGCTGCCGCGCTGGCTTCGGACGGTGCTCCGCCGGCTACAAGGTGTGCGGCTGCGCGCCCTCGGGGTCCGTTTCTGGTTTAGTGCCGAGATGGCCGCCCACGGCGTCCTAGCCAACCCCATGCGCTCGACCCTGACCATCTTGGGCGTGGCCATCGGCGTGGCGTCGGTGGTCAGCCTGATGGGCATCGGCGAGGGGGCGCGCCGCGCCGTCGTCCGCCAGTTCGAGAGCCTGGGGGCCAACGTGGTGGTTATTCGGGCCCAAAGCCCTTCGGTGGAGTTCCGGCCGGAAGAGGCGGACGAGCTGGCGGAGCGCGTCAGCGCGCTCCGCATGGCCACGCCGGTGGTCCAGACGCGGGCGCTCATGCGCTGGCGGCGGACCAGGGGCCAGATCGAGGTGCTGGGAGTCAGCGAGCGGTTTCCGGAGATCCGCGACCATCCCCTGGCGGCGGGACATTTCTTCACCCGGTGGCACGTGCGGCAGCGCTCGCCGGTAGCCGTCCTCGGCTACAACCTGGCGGTCGGGCTGGCGGGCGGCCGCAATCCCGTGGGCCAGACCTTCACCCTGTCCGGGCGCACCTTTCGCATCGTGGGTGTGCTGGCCAGCAAGGGCGGGGCCAGCAGCCTGGGCGATGCCAGTGCGGACCGTCCAGGCGGGGCTGCCGAGGGCAGGGGCGCCAGCGACGTCGATGACCTGATCCTCATTCCCTACACGACGGCCCTGCAACTCACCGACAAGAGGACGGTCGCCGAGATTTGGGGGAAGGCCGGGTCGCCGCAGGAGGCGGAGCTGGCCACGGTGCAACTGGGGCGGATCTTCCGCCGCAAGCTGGGGCTCGACCAGAAGGCGCCGACGCTGGTCCCCGGGGGCGCCCAGGGCGAAAACGGCGAAAAAAGCGCTGCCGCCGGTCCCATGGCGTCGGGCATGCCACCGGGCAAGGCCGGCATGACGGCGACGCCCGCCGCACCGGTCAAGCCGGGCATGAAGCCGGCGTCGCCCGGCGGGTCGGGGCTGGACGCACTGGGAGGCGGCGAGGATCTGCTGACTATCACCAGCCTGAACCGCCTGGTCCGTGAGGCCGATCGGGCAAACCGCGTGATGACGCTTCTGCTGGGTGGCATCGCCGCCGTCTCCCTGTTGGTCGGCGGGCTGGGGATCATGAACATCATGCTGGTGGCGGTGTCCGAACGGATGCAGGAGATCGGCATCCGCCGGGCCGTCGGCGCCAAGCAGGGCGACCTGTTGGCCCAGTTCCTGGTTGAAGCCTTCTACCTGAGCGCCACCGGTGCCGTCGCCGGGACGGCCGCAGGGGCGTGGGGGGCCCACCTCTTCTCGCGCTACGGCTTCGAAACAGCCGTCAGCCTGCAGGCGGTCGGAGTCGCTGCGGGCGTGGCAATGGCCTGCGGGCTCCTCTTCGGCATCTACCCGGCCGTGGCCGCCTCGTCGGTGCCGCCGGTTCAGGCGCTGCGCCGGTAGGGCCTGCGGCGGTAGGGCCTGCGGCGGTAGGGCCTGCGCCAGCAACCACGGGGGCGGCCCCGGGGTTCACGCTGTAGGCTCGCCTGGGCGTCGAGCCCATTCAGGCGGTGGCACTCTGTTGCAGCATCAGGTAAGCATCCTCCAGGGTCGGGGGGACAGGGATGGCGTCCGGCGGTGCAGCGCCCAGCGTACGAAGGGTGGCCTCATCGCCCCGATGGGTCACCCGGCTGACCAACCAAGACTCCAGACAGGATTGTACCTGGGCGGCGGGCACCACGACCTCGTCGACCCGCCCCTTCGCCCGGTCGCACAAACCGGCCACGTCCCCGGCATAGACCGCCCGGCCCGTCTTCAATACGATGACCTGCCGGGCAATTGCTTCCACCTCGCCGGGCATGTGGGAGCTCAGCACGACCACCCGGCCGCTGCCCGGCTGGTTGACCAGCTGGAGTACCCGGTCCCGCAGGCGGGGGGTGCCCAGCAGCGCCTGGGCGATCCCCACCCGCCGGACCTGGCCGCCCGACAGGCCGGCGATGGGCTTGTCGGCTGGCAGACCCAGGGTGTCCAGCAGCGACGGATCAGCGTCCACGCCCTTGAGGCTGGCCATGTAGCGCAGCAGTCCCAGGGGGGTCATGTGGTCAGGCAGGTCCAGCTGCTGGGGCAGGTAACCCAGTACCCGACGCACGGGGCGGGGGTCGGCGGCGTAGCAGCGGCCTCCGAACCGGATCTCACCCCGGTCCGGGCGGGAGACGGTTGCCAGCATGCGTAGCCGGGTGGTCTTGCCGGAGCCGTTGGGACCCAGGAGGGCCACTACTCCGGGTCGGGCCGTCAGGCTGACTCCATCGACGGCCACCTTGTCGCCATACCGCTTCAGCAGGTCATAGGCCACTAACTCCACGCGGTACCAGCTCCCATCGCCAGGCGGCCGCCCTGCCGCAACAGCAGCAGGCCCGCCACCAGCGCCGCCAAGGCCCCGGCCAGAAGCCCGTTGGACTGGCTGATCACCGGCATCAGGGAATCGGCGAGCTGGGCAAAGTTGGACGTGTCCAGCGAACGGGCTGCACTCCACGTGACGACCCCGTACAACGTGGCCGTCCACAGAACCATGGGCACGGCCGTTCCGGCGATGGCTCCCCAGCGCACGGCAGTGTACAAAGCCACGCCCGCCAGGCCCAGCATCGGACCCAGCCAGAGCACGACCAGCCGCCACAGCACGATTCGGGGTTCCTGCAACCAGATCACGTCGAGCACACCCAGCGAGAGCGCCAGGTTGAAGGCCAGCACCAGCCCCAGGCGGGCGTACACCAACTCCAGCGGCTGGATCGGGAGAGCACAATACCTTCGCGTTCCGCCAGGAGTTCTGCGAAGTGCTGATGGTTAAGACCCTGATAGGCGGTCTGAGCCAGGTTGAGGACCTGGTCCCGCACTTCCGGAGTC
>JAMDAP010000033.1 GCA_023484675.1 Bacillota bacterium | reverse complement strand
CGTCCATGCGCCGGCGCAGGCGCCGCGCCAGATCGTCCTCTTTGCCCTCCAGGAAGAGGGTGAGGTCCCTGACCGCCTGCTCGTACTCGGCGTGGCGGCCGAAGTCCTTGATGCATGGGCCGAGGCAGCGTCCGATGTGGTACTGCAGGCAGGGTCGGGTGTGGGCCTCGACACGATTGCAGGTGCGCAGCGAAAATAGGCGGCGGGAGAGCCGCAGGGTCTCCCACATGGCGGTGGTGGTGGTGTAGGGACCAAAGTACTTGGCCCCGTCCTTGCGGACCTGACGGGCCACCACCAGGCGCGGCCACTCCTCGTTGAGAGTGATCTTTAGGTAGGGATAGTTCTTGTCGTCGCGAAGGCGGATGTTGTACTTGGGCCGGTGCTGCTTGATGAGGTTGGATTCCAGGATGAGCGCCTCGACCTCGGTGTCCGTGGTCATCAGCTCGATGTCCGTCACCTGGGAAACCATGGACAGGACCTTGGCGGTCAGGTTGCGCGAGGACTGAAAGTACTGGCGAACCCGGCTCTTTAAGGACCGGGCTTTGCCGATGTAGATGATCTTGCCCTCGTCGTTCTTCATGATGTAGACACCGGGCTTGTCCGGCAGAAGCTTCAACTGCTCGGCCAGGGGCATGCGGGTCATCGGCGTCACCCCTTTCTGCGGGGTTCTCTGCCCTTCACGCGAAAAGCATTGCGCCAGGAAGAACCTGCGTGACAAGCGGCCGCCAGTTCACTCTACCGCCACCTCCGACGGTAGTATCACCCACAGGGGCGTTCGGTGAACCAGCGAAGTTAGCGCTCACCGCCGCGACCGGCTTTGGCTTTGCCCTTGCGGCCCCCGCTCTTCTCCAGCACGCGCTTCAGGAACTGGCCGGTGTAGGATTTGGGATCCCGGGCCACCTGCTCCGGTGTGCCGGTGGTCACCACTTCCCCACCGCGGTCGCCGCCCTCCGGCCCCAGGTCGATGATGTAGTCGGCCGTCTTGATGACGTCCAGGTTGTGCTCAATCACCAGCACCGTATCGCCGGCATCCACCAGCCGCTGCAGCACCTCCAGCAGCTTGTGGATGTCAGCGGAGTGTAGGCCGGTGGTGGGCTCATCCAGGATGTAGAAGGTCTTGCCGTTGGAGCGGCGGGAAAGCTCCGTGGCCAGCTTGACCCGCTGCGCCTCGCCGCCGGAAAGCTGTGTCGCCGGCTGGCCCAGCTTGATGTAGCCCAGGCCCACGTCCTGCAAGGTCTTCAGTTTGCGGTAAATCCGCGGCACGTTCCGGAAGAACTCCGCCGCCTCGTCCACGTTCATGTTGAGGATGTCGGAGATGTTCTTGCCCTTGTAGTGCACCTCCAGGGTCTCCCGGTTGTACCGCTTGCCCTTGCAGACCTCGCAGGGCACATAGACATCGGGAAGGAAGTGCATCTCGATCTTGATGATGCCGTCGCCGGAACAGGCCTCGCAGCGTCCGCCCTTGACGTTGAAGGAGAAGCGTCCCGGCCGGTAGCCGCGCATCTTGGCGTCGGGCGTGCTGGCGAAGACCTCCCGGATCAGGTCAAAGACCCCGGTGTAGGTGGCCGGGTTGGAGCGCGGGGTGCGGCCAATGGGCGACTGGTCAATGTCGATGACCTTGTCCAGGTTCTCCAGGCCCAGCAGCTCGTCGTGCTCGCCCGGCTTGCTGCGGGCGCCGTTCAGGGACAAGGCTAGCCGCTTGTGCAGAATCTCGTTGACCAGGGTGGACTTGCCCGACCCGGAGACGCCGGTGACGCAGAGGAACAGATTCAGCGGGAAGCGAACCGTCAGGTCCTTCAGGTTGTGCTCGCGGGCGCCGCGCAGCTCCAGCCACTTGCCGTTGGGCTTGCGGCGAACCTGGGGAATGGGAATCTGCTTCCGGCCCGACAGGTACTGGCCGGTGATGGACTCCTTCACCTTCATGATTTCCGTGACCGGTCCTGTCGCCACCACCTCGCCGCCATGGACGCCGGCGCCGGGGCCGATGTCGACGATGTAATCCGCCGCCCACATGGTGTCCTCGTCGTGCTCCACCACCAGCAGCGTGTTGCCCAGGTCGCGCAGCTTCTTCAGGGTGGCCAGCAGGCGCTCGTTGTCCCGCTGGTGCAGGCCGATGCTGGGTTCATCCAGGATGTAGAGCACCCCGACAAGATGGGAACCGATCTGGGTGGCCAGACGGATGCGCTGAGCCTCACCGCCGGAGAGGGTGCCGGCGGCCCGGTCCAGGGTAAGGTAGTCCAGGCCCACATTGACCAAAAAGCCGAGGCGCTCGTTGATCTCCTTCAACACCTGGCGGGCAATGGTCTCCTCGCGGCTCGTCAGCTCCAGGGAGGAGAAAAAGGCGCGCGCTTCCACCACCGACAGGTGGGTGGTTTCCGAGATGTTCTCCCCGCCGATGCGCACCGCCAGGACCTCGGGCTTCAGCCGGGCGCCGTTGCAGACGGGGCAGACCCGGCTGCTCATGAACTCCTCGATGCGCTCCTTGCTCCAGTCGCTGGAGGTCTCGCGGTACCAGCGGTCGAGCTGCTTGACCACGCCGTCGAAGTGGACGTCGTAGGTGGCGGTCGCGCCCTTGGTGGTCTCGTACCGCACCTTGATCTTGCGCCCGGCCGACAGGCCGTAGAGGACGAGGTCCTGGTGCTCCCGGGAGAGCTTGTTCCAGGGCACGTCCAGGGGAATGCCGTGCTGCTTATGCAAGGCGGCCATCAAGTTCGGGTACCAGTTGGAGCTGCTCTGCGCCCAAGGCGCCACCGCTCCCTCCTCCAGGGTCCGGCCCTTGTCGGGGATGACCAGGTCCGGGTCAACCTCCAGGTTGGCCCCCAGGCCGGAGCAGGAGGGGCAGGCGCCGTAAGGGCTGTTGAAGGAGAACATGCGGGGGGCCAGCTCATCGATGCTGACGCCGCAGTCCGGACAGGCCAGAGCGGCGGAGAAGAGGATGTCCTGACCCGGGCCATCCTTGCTCAGCACGTTGATGGAGAGCAGACCGCCGGACAGGCCGAGGGCCGTTTCAAAGGAGTCGGCCAGGCGTTTGCCGATGTCCGGCCGCACGACGAGCCGATCCACCACCACCTCGATGGTGTGCTTCTTGTTCTTCTCCAGCTTGATGTCCTCACTGGATTCGTGAACCTCGCCATTCACCCGCACCCGCACGTAACCGCCGCGCCGGACCTCCTCCAGCACCTTCTCGTGCTCACCCTTGCGGCCGCGCACCAGCGGCGCCAGCACCTGGATGCGGCTGCCCTCGGGCAGCGTCAGCACCTGGTCCACCATCTGCTCCACCGTCTGGCTGGTGATGGGCTTGCCGCACTTGGGGCAATGCGGCCGCCCGACGCGTGCATAGAGCAGGCGCAGGTAGTCGTAGATTTCGGTGACCGTACCCACTGTAGAACGGGGGTTTCTGCTGGTGGTCTTCTGGTCGATGGAGATGGCCGGGCTGAGGCCTTCGATGTAGTCCACGTCCGGTTTGTCCATCTGGCCCAGGAACTGGCGGGCGTAGGCCGACAGGGACTCCACGTAGCGGCGCTGGCCCTCGGCGTAGATCGTGTCAAAAGCCAGGCTGGACTTGCCCGAGCCGGACAGCCCGGTCAGCACCACCAGCTTGTCCCGCGGGATCTCCAGGTCAATGTTCTTGAGGTTATGCACACGTGCCCCGCGCACGATGATCTTGTCTATGGCCAACCTTGCTGCCCTCCACCATTCCGTGTGCCGCGCCGGGCCTTCCGCCCCAACCAGATTATACCCATAGCGAACAGGCGTTTGTCAATCGGCGGCCGCGGCCTCATCGCCCAGGCGCCGCGGCGCCGGCGCTTCGTGGATGACGATGTACACCCAGACGAAGTTGATCATCCGGAGCAGACCGGTGATGGGAAACACGGCCCGGTAGCCGAGCCAGGCCGAGATTGCGCCGCCCGTCACCGGCCCCAGGAAGTTGCCGATCTGCATCGCCGCCATGGAGACGCCGAAGGCCCGGCCCTGGAAGGTGGCGGGAACGGACAGGGAGATCAGGGCGTTGCCGGCGGCCAGGGCGCCGCCCATGAAAATGCCCTGCAGGAAGCGCAGGATGAGGACATGCCACCAGGTCAGGGCGAAAGCCTGGGCCGTGTACATGACGGCGGACCCTGCCAGGGAGATGAGCAGCACCTTCTTGTAGCCGTAACGGTCGCCGCGGCGGCCCAGGAAGGGCGAGGCAAGGATGTCGGCAATGCCGGTGGCGGAAAAGACCAACCCGGAGAGGAACGACAGGTACCCAGCCGGCAGGGCGAGAGTCTGCAGGTAGAGGGGTATGATGGGTTCGGCGTTCATGGCCGAGAAGGTGGTCAGCATCAGCACCACCATCATCGCCACCAGGGCAGGATTCCGGCCCACCAGGCGCAGGTCCGCAATGACCGAGGTGCGCTCCCGCCGTGAGGTCTCAGAGACCTTATCGGCCGGGATGAAGAACAGGATCACCACGCCGCCGAGGATGCAGGCCAGACCCGTCAAAAAAAAGATCGGCCGGTGGCCGATGAAGGTGGCCAGCAGGCCGCCCACCAGCGGTCCGATCACCGTGCCCGCCGTGGTGCCGGCCTGCAGCGTGCCCAAAACGTAGCCGGTATGCTCCTTCGGCGTGATGCCGGCCATGTAGGCGATGGCCGCCGGCACCAGCCCCACCGTGGTGCCCTGCAGCAGGCGCAGCAGGACCAACTGCCAGGGGTGAGTGGCGAGGCCCATGAAGCCCACCACGAGGCCCATGCCGAAGGCGGCACGGAGCATCATCGCCCGGCGGCCCACCCGGTCCGCCACCGCGCCCCAGATGGGCAAGAAGATTGCGGCTGTGATAAAGTTAGCGGAGAAGATGGCGCCTGACCAAAGCTCCACCGCGTGTGCCGAAACGACGCCCATTTCCTGCACGTACAGGGACAAGAAGGGCATGATCAGGCTGAACCCGACCTGCACCACGAACAGAGCAACCCACAGAATCCCGAGGCTTCGGCGCCAGTGTTGTTGCAGGGCCACCACTTCCAAAGACAAGACCGCATTTCTGGATACTCTTCGTAGCACGAACTACTACCGTAGAGTAGCACGATGCCCGCGGCCTGTCCAGAGGAGGCGTAGAGTGGAGGAGGCGTAGAGTGTACATCAGCCGCGACGCGCTGAAGAAGGTGGAAAAGCAGTTCGGCCGGCCGGAGGTGCTCCGTCTGGAGCAGGAGATCTCACCGGCGGAGTTGGCCATGGTCCGCGGCAGCCAGAAGTCGGGCCGCGCCCACGACGTGACGTTTTTCATCTCCGATCCGGAGGGCAGGGTGGCGGTCATCGCCAAGCCCTTCTTCCCACCCGGCGCCTACCGCGCCCCCAGCGGCGGCATCGCACCCGGCGAGGACTTCGAGGCCGGGACCCGGCGCGAGGCCTGGGAAGAGACCGGTCTGGACATCACCCTGGAACGCTACATCCTGAGGGTGGAGGCAGCCTTCACCAGCGGAGACAACCGGTTGGCCTGGACCAGCCACGTGGTCACCGCGTCCACGACTGCGGCCACCTTGCAGCCGCACGACCATACCGAGATCCGGGAGGCAAAATTCATGACCCTGGAGGAACTCCAGGGTCCCGTGCGCGAGGTGCTCTGGCACAGCGGCCAGGACCTCTTCCGCTACCGCTGCCTGCTGACCGACGCGGCGGTGAGCATCATTCGTCGCCTCGGCCGGCAGTGAGTTTCCGGCAACTGCCGGTGTCTCCCTCTTATTTCTGGCGCCTGGCAGCGTCGGCGGTTTCCGCGGCCAGGGTTCGCCGCTGTTTTATGGAGTCTCCGCGGAACCGCGCCAGGATGCGGCTTCCACCCGAGCGACCCGGGCCGGCCCGGCGCGCCCGCCGGGCCTTCCAATAGCGGTAGGCTCCGTAGACCACGACGACCTTGACAACGTAGCCCGCTCCTGCCCAGGCCAGCAGGCCGGGAGACAGGTCCAGCCCGCTCCGCTGCTCGGCCCAGGCCGCTACCGTCCACCACAACGCCGGTTTCCACATCAGGCGTACCTCTTCTTTTCCAGTTCCATGATCAGATCGCGCAACTCGGCGGCCCGCTCGAATTCGAGCTGTTTGGCCGCCTCCTTCATTTCCTTCTTCAGGCGCTCGACCAGATTGGGCACTTCCCGCGGCTTGATTTTGTCCAGGTCGAAGGTGGCCAGGTACGTGTCCGGCTTCTCGGCCGCCTTGGTGGCCTCAATGACGTCCCGCACCGGCTTGATGATGGTCCGCGGCGTGATGCCATGGGCCTCGTTGTGCTTCCGCTGGACCAGGCGGCGCCGGTTGGTCTCGGAAATGGCCTTCCTCATGGAATCGGTGATGGTATCGGCGTACATGATCACCTTGCCCTCCACGTTGCGGGCGGCCCGGCCGATGGTCTGGATCAGCGAGCGCTCGCCCCGCAGGAAACCCTCCTTGTCGGCATCCAGGATGGCCACCAGGGTGACCTCCGGCAGGTCCAGGCCCTCGCGTAACAGGTTGATGCCCACCAGCACGTCAAACACACCCAGGCGAAGGTCGCGCACGATCTGCATGCGCTCCAGGGTGTCGATCTCGGAGTGCATGTAGCGGACCTTGAGGCCGAGCTCCTTGAGGTAATCGGTCAGGTCCTCGGACATCTTCTTGGTCAGGGTGGTGACCAGCACCCGCTGGGACTTGGCCACCCGCTGCCGGATCTCCCCCACCAGGTCGTCGATCTGCCCCTTGATGGGCCGCACCTCGACCTCCGGGTCCAACAGGCCGGTGGGCCGGACGATCAACTCCACCACGTCCCGGGTGCGGTTGAGCTCATAGGGCCCCGGCGTCGCCGACACGAAGATGGCCTGATTCAACTTGGCCTCGAACTCCTCAAACTTGAGGGGGCGGTTGTCCTTGGCCGAGGGCAGGCGGAAGCCGAAGTCCACCAGGGCCGACTTGCGGGACATGTCGCCATTGTACATGGCGCCGATCTGGGGGACGGTCTGATGCGACTCGTCCACGATCAGCAGCCAGTCCTGCGGGAAGAAATCGAGCAGGGTGTAGGGCGGTTCGCCGGGCTTGCGGCCGGTAAGGTGGCGGCTGTAGTTCTCGATGCCGCTGCAGTGGCCGACCTCCCGCATCATCTCCAGGTCGTAACGTGTCCGCTGCTCCAGGCGCTGGGCCTCCAGCAGCTTCTCCCGCGCCCGCAGTTCTTTCAGCCGCTCGTCCAGCTCCTGCTCGATAGAGACCAGGGCCCGCTCCATCTTGGCATCGGTGGTGACATAATGGCTGGCGGGGAAGATCAGCACGTGATTGCGCTCGCCCAGCACCTCGCCGGTCAGGACGTCGAACTCGGAGATGCGCTCGATCTCGTCGCCAAAGAACTCCACCCGGATGGCGCGCTCGGTATAGCTGGCGGGGAAGATCTCCAGCACGTCGCCGCGCACCCGGAACTTGTCGCGGGTAAAGTTGATGTCGTTGCGCTCGTACTGGATGTCCACCAGCCTGCGCAGGATCTCGTCCCGGTCCTTCTCCATCCCCACCCGCAGGGAGACCGACAGATCGCGGTAATCCTCGGGGGAGCCCAGGCCGTAGATGCAGGAGACGGAAGCAACAATGATCACGTCCCGCCGCTCGAACAGGGCCGAGGTGGCGGAGTGGCGCAACTTATCGATCTCGTCATTGATCAGGGCATCTTTTTCGATGTAGGTGTCGGTGGTCGCTATATAGGCCTCGGGCTGGTAGTAGTCGTAGTAGCTGACGAAGTACTCCACCGCGTTCTCGGGGAAGAACTCGCGAAACTCCGCCGCCAGCTGGGCAGCGAGGATCTTGTTGTGGGCGACGACCAGAGCCGGCCTTTGCACCTTCTGAATGACGTTGGCCATGACAAAGGTCTTGCCGCTGCCCGTCACGCCCAGGAGAACCTGGTCCTTCTTGCCGTCCAGGATAGCCCGTGTGAGGTCGTCGATGGCCTTGGGCTGATCGCCCGCCGGTTGGAACGGTGCCGCTAACTTGAACTCGGGCAGGACGCATCACCTCCAGCAAACGAAGCCGCCGCAAAACAGGCGGAAAGCGCGGACTGGCCCAATTATATCACAGGGAAGGGCGGGTCCCAAAAACATGAAAAGGCCAGCAGGATTTTTCAGTGCTTCACCGAATTAACGAGTTTAAGTATCCTTTGGTCGTCTCAGTTATTGCCGGTTTGGAGGGGTACCCGTGCCTCCTCTGTCCCGTTCGTCTTCGTCAGTCGCTGATTTGGTATACCAAAAACTTAGGAACGCCATTTTAAGCGGCCAATTCGGGCCGGGGGAGCATCTGGTGGAACGGCAGTTGGCCAAACAGTTCGGTGTCAGCCGCACGTCCCTGCGGACCGCGGTCATGCGCCTGGAGCGCCACGGACTGGCGGCCCGCAGGCGGTCGCGGGGAAGTGGCGGCTACGGGTACGAAGTCGCCTCCGCCACCGGGGTGGACCTGGGCGAGGTGATCTCCATCCGCTCGGCGTTGGAGAGCCTGGCCACCCGGCTGGCGGCCGAGCGCGCCACCGGCAGCGACATTGGGGAGCTGGAGCGCCTCCTGTCCGACCTGGACCGGGCTCGGGAGGCCGGTGACGCACGGGGCCTGGAACAGGCCCACTTCGCCTTTCACGACGCCGTCTACCGCTGCGCCCGCAGTCCCCGGCTTCGCGATCTGCTCGGGGGGCTCCAGGACTGGACCCGCCTCGTGGTGCACCTGGGCTACCAGGAGAAGGGGCGCATGGACGCGGCTTTCCTGGAGCACCGTGATCTGGTCCGGGCCATCGCCAAGCGGGACGGTTACCTGGCGGAGCGCCTGAGCCGGCGTCATATCGAAAACTCGCGCGCCGCCTACCTGCAAGCTCTTACCAACTCTCAGAAGCGAGGGGTCAATCCGTGAAGCTCTGGCAACTGTTCGTCGCCTTCTTCCGTGTGGGCATCTTCGGTTATGGCGGTGGCCCCGGCTCCATCTCGCTGATCAAGGTGGAGGTCGTGAGCAACTTCAAGTGGCTGACCGACGGCGAGTTTGCCGAAGCCCTGGCCATTGGCAACGCGTTGCCGGGGCCGCTGGCCACCAAGCTGGCCGCCTATGTGGGCTACAAGACGGCGGGGCTGGCTGGAGCCGCGGTGGGCCTGGCGGCGGTCGCCTTGCCGACGGCGTTGGCCATCATCACCCTCTACCGCCTCTTTGCCATGTATCAGGGTTCGCCTCGCATGAAGGGCGCGCTGCAGGCGGTCAAGCCTCTGGTGGTGGT
>JAMDAP010000104.1 GCA_023484675.1 Bacillota bacterium | reverse complement strand
ACCAGAGTCTGGCGTTCGCCGGTCTTCAGCTCGGCGATGTTGCCCTCGTGCAGGACCATACCGCCGACGAGCTGCACGTCGTAGTGCCGCTGACCCAGCACCCGCCAGGCGGCCTCCCGCACTACGGCAAAGGCCTCCGGCAGGAGTTCCTCCAGGGTCTCGCCCTGCTCCAGCCGCTCGCGGAATTCCAACGTTTTGTGGGCCAACTGGTCGTCCCGCAGCAGCTTCATCTTGGGCTCGAGGCCGTTGATGACCTCCACCTGCTGCATCATCCGCCGGACGACTTTCTCGTTGTAATTGCCCAGGAGATTCGCCAGGAGTTTCAGCACCGCGTTCACCCTTCTCTGTGGCCCCGCACATAAGGAAAGGAACCAAACGGTTCCTTTCCGGCGATACAGGTATTGTAGCACGTCTGCCAAGGCCGGGCAACGCGACGGCGGGCGCCGGCAAACGGGGGCGCGCCGGCAAACGGGGCGCGCCGGCCGGCCGCCTACTCGACGCTGTCACATGTCGGTCAGGCTGGGCGTGAACACCTTGACCCGTTTGGATTCGAGGTAGGTGTTGCGCAGGGTGACCGTGCCCCCCCCCCGGCAGGCGGTACATCGTCTCGACCATCACCGCTACCTTGACGATGTACGTCCCCGGCTTTTCCCAGGCCACCTGAAAATCCCGGGCAGGGTCGACGGTCACCTTCTGGCGCACCACCCAGGGCACCGGCAGGGTCTCTGCCGATACGTGGTAGCCGGCCGGCCGGCCGGTGACCCACTTGACCGGCCCCTCCAGCGTGATGCGAAGCCATGGCGGCCGGATGGTTTCAAACGCGAATCGCTCCACGAGGGACGCCGTGCGGGTTCGCGCTGTCCCCGCTTCCGCCGGCACTCCTGCCTCCGCGCCGGCGGTGGGCACGGACACGTCCCAGGCCATCTGGCGCAGCACCTTCCCGAGGTTGCTGACCGAGGTCGCCGTCACGCGGTAGGAGCCCGCACCCGGAAAGGCGTGTTCGGCCTCACCCTGGAGGTGGTTCGGGTCATCGTCCCGGCTGCTGGTGCCGTCGCCGAAGTCCCAGGTCCAATAGGCGTGGCCCTCTCGCTCCGACTCGCGGTGCGTGGTCTCGCGCGTCCATCGCTGCACCCAAATGGTGGGGCCTCCCGAGCTCGTCCCGGTGGTCTTCGCGGCCGGCGCCTCCACCTCCGGCGGCCGGGCCTTCGCCTCCCCCGTCGGGCTCGGCAAACGCTTGGCTGAGCCCGGCACAAACCGCACCCGGTAGGACACCTGTTGGCGGTTGTTTTCGGGCAGGTCCGACGTCTGGGCGTCCAGTCTCATCCCCAGGCGCAGCCGGCTGATGTCGCCCCCGAAACCATCCGTGGTCAGGCTCCCTATCCAACGCCCCCCTTTCCGCTGCAGGGTGATCAGACGGGCTGCATGGTCCTCGCCGGCAGCCGGGGCGGGCGGACCCTCGACCCAGACCAGCGGAGCCTCGCCGCTGCCTCGCCCTTTGCCCTTCGTCACCGCGCCCCACAGCCGGGAGAGAACGTTCGGACCGCTTTCCACTTCAAAGGTGAGCGTCCCGGCCTGACCTTTCAACCGCGCGCTGTCAACGTCCAGGTAACTGGGGGCCCAGCGTGACACCTTTAGCCGGCCGGACTCCTCCCAGGTGAGGTCCTTCCACCACCAACGCCGAACCAGAGGGCTCAAGCGGCGCTCGGGCGCGGGGCCGGAAAGGTCCAGTTCGCGCCGCACCCGTTCAAAGACCAGCGGGTTCAGCTTCAGGGCCGGGTGGGAGGTGGCGGCGGCCGAACCCTCAAAGAGGTAGAACGAGTCGCGCGGGCCGAGCGGCAGCCAGGCGGATGCCACCTCCACCGCTCCGTCATTGTCCCCTACGTTCGGCCACCAGGCCTTGTACAGGTTGGCCATCCTCCCCGCAATAACCACATAACGCGGGGACGCAGGTGTAGTCTGCCCGCGGGTGCGGCGCCTGTTCTCCTCAAGTCCGTTCCACCGCCCCAGGAAGTAGTTGGCCAGGTAGTCCTGCTCCGGCTCAAGCTGAAAGCGCTCGGCCAGCAGCCGGTCGATAGCGACGCCCCGGGGCTCAATGCCCATCCAGGCAGTGACGCGCTCCAACACCCCGGTGAGGGGCTGGTCAAGGGTTACAGTCGCGGTGGCCCCCCCCCTGAAGGTCCTTCTGCAGGCGGGCTCGTGCCGCATTAAGAGCCAAGGCGTGGAGGTAGGCAGCGGTAAGGGCTGCCTTCAGGTCGGGCAAGGGCAGCGCGCTGCTTGCCACCTGAGCCACGCCCGGTGGGGTCTGTGCCTGGCCGAAGAGCAGATCCCGCTGGCCGGGTTGGCGACGGTCCAACCAGGCAAGGAAGTCGAGCAGGGCCCGCGAGCGGCGGGCGAGCTTGGCCTCCACGAGAAAGCGCCGTAGGCTCGGCTCAAACACGTTTCTGGCCGCGCCAAATACGAATCGCTGCTGGGACGTGGATGCAGCGCCGGCCTGGCGCAGGTAGGCGGCGGTCACCTCTGCATCCTTGACGATGTCGGCAGCAAAGGACCCGTGCGCCGGGCTGGCCAAAAGCACGGCGGTGCGCACCGGGGCCGCCTGCCCCGGCAGGTTCAGGAAGTAGCGCACGACAAGCCCACCCATGCTATAACCAAGCAGGTCCACTCGATCGGTTCCGGTGGCACTCCTGACCTGCTCCACCAGGGGGGCGAGGTGGTCACGGGCAACATGGGCGTAGTCGCCGTTGCTGTCCTCCCCATAGTCGAGAACGAAGAGAGACTCTCCCTTGCGGTATCCGGCCTCCAGGAGGCGCTGTTCAAGCCCCAACCCGAGCGGAGCCTCGAACGCCTCGCCATTCCCCCCCAAGCCGTGAACCAGGATCAACGGAACACGCGCCAGAATTATGTTTTTGCTCGCTGGTGCGGCGCTGTCGGTTCCGGCCGTCGGTGCTCCCGCCAGGCCGGCCACCCCGGCCTGGCCGGTTCCGGCAAGCCCTGCCAAGAGGACCGCCGCGAGCCCAAGGGCCAACACCTTGCGCACGCAAGCCCTCCTTTCCTTTCATTCGTTTCTTCAGTTTGTCGCTGTGAGATCCCGCCGGCGAAAAGGCCCCAGATACGTGATGCGCAACACTGTCACCGGGTTCCCTGCCTGAATCGCCGTTTCCACCACCTCGTCCCAGGTGGATTCCGGGATGGCGTCCTGAACGTTCCCCCGCCGGACGCGCCCCTCTGTCCACTGATCGCCGGGTCTCAGCCGGACGTCAAAACCGCGGACAGACAGTGTCAGGGTGCCGTCGGTCCCGAACCTGGTCACGTCTATGCTCGCAGGCACCATCCGGAGCTCGTTCTCGACCAGGTTGGCCGGCTCATGCGCCCCGGGCACCGTCCCCATCAGGTGGGCCGCCGAGCCGGTGGGCGCTTGAAAGGGCACAGTCTTTGCCTGCCACAGCCTGTCCTCGACCAGGTCCAACCCGGAAGAGACAGCGTGATAGACTACCAGCCTGGTCGCCGGCTGGATTGACCCGACCCGCGGCGCAAGGCGCACTTGCGGCGGCCGCCCGCCGGGCTCCGCCGGCCCCCCCGTCGCTACCAGCAGTGGGGCCGGCGTGCGGTCAGGCGCTGCTCGCAGAATCCTCCCGTTGTTCTCCTCAATGACGAGCACCGACACCAGCTTGTCCTTGCCTTCCCCGATGCGCACCGCCGTCCACATAGCCAGAGCTGCGACGGCAACCAGCGCGCCCAGGGCCAACCCCCTCATCCGCCTGCGCTTGGTTCGCAGGACCTCGAACCCATCCAACAGACGTCCCCCTCATTCCCTGCCTTTTTCTCCCATCCGCCGGGCATAGGGAATTACCCCGCCAGCCCGGCCATCCCCTGCCAAATGTCGAACGGGCATCGTTTCGGCCGGTTGGCGTCATCCTTTGCGCCCAAAGAAAAGGCGCCACGCCAACAGGCGTGGCAGCCACCTTTTCAATTCGCAAGTTTCGCGCGCTCAGTATGCCTGCGGGTTCAGATACCGGCCGTCAGGCCCTGCCCTCCAGCCGCGCTGACGTGCGGCCATTGCTACCGCTGCTACCCCTGCGGCCGGTGCGGTCCGAGCGTGGCACCATGACGTTCTGGATCAGCAGAAACAGGCCGATGACGATCACCACGTCGCCCAGACTGAATACGCCTGGCAGGGGAAATGGCTTGGGCAAGACCCAGATGTCGGACAGCCAGGGCAAATGCGCCGCGGCGGTGAGCGGAATGTGCGTCGGGTCGCTGCTCGGCAGGGGGGCTCCCGTCGCCAGGAGATATACCTCCCGACTTACCGGCATTTTGCCGCCGTTGACCCAGATCACCGTGGCGTTGCTGAGAAGGCCGGCCCCCAACAACATCAGCTCCCAGTGCGAGCGGTTCAGCACCAGGAACGCCAGGAGCATCACATAGGTGATCGCGTACCCAACCCCAACCAGCACCGGGCCGCCGTACCCGCCGACCCGCATCACGAACTGCAGAGCGAAGGCCAGCAGGACCAGCCACAGGGCCCGCAACTCCAACTCCGCGAAGTGGCGAACGTTCCCGCCCCGCAGGAAACCGATCAAAAGCGCAAGCGCGAATGCCGTCGTCAGCATGGCGTCACCTCTGAGGCCAGGCCAGCTGGCGGTTGAGAGCGCTCAAAGCAGCGCGGACAACGGCCTCCGCCACCCGGCCGTCGCGCACCAGCGACGCCCCGGCATAGGGCAGGCCGTGAAAGTACATGACGGCCACCGCCGTGGGAACGTTGAACCCAGGCACCACATCGGACCAGCCCGCGGCACATAGCCCCGAGGTCTCGAAGCGCCGGTTGACCGCGTCAGCTGTGGCCGCTGCGGCCAGCCTGACCTTGGCCTGGGATGTCCTCGGGCCACGGGCCACCCCTCGCACCTCCACGTCGGAGGCCAGGAGCGTCACCTCGACCTCCACCTCCGCTCCGTCGGGCCGCTCCTCGCAGCCCACCAGCCTGATGCGTCCTTTCTCGTCTTCCGACTGCTCCAAAAGCTGCACGACCTCCACCGCCTCAGCGGGGAAGCTCAGGTACAGCCAGATCCGCAGCAAAGAAGCCACCTCGCGGGCAAGGTGGCGCGGTTCGCGGTTTGAGGAACAAAGCAGCCGGATCTGTTCAATCTCACCCTCTGGCCCATGGGCGAGGCCAACGGACTGAATATCCGGCAAGCGCTTCAGAAAAGAGATGATCGCCTGCTCGGGGTCCGCCACCTGGTCTGCCGGCTGATCGACCGCCGGATCGCCCGCGGCATCGTCCCTCACCACAAGGACCGGCGGTTCCTGCCGCGGCACCACCAATACTCCCTGCTCCAGCGGCGTCGAAGCCGGCGCCTGCTCTTCTTCCCAGAGGTCCTCGTCACTCCCGGCCGTCATGCCTGTCCCTCCGGCAATTCTTCCTTGGTGGCCGCCAGTTGCAGCCTTACCGCCGCAGCCAACGACTGCAATTGCGGGTACTCCTGCAGCCCGGGCCCCAGCACCTTGACGGCGGCCATGGCCACCTGTTTGTCAAACTGGGTCCCGGCATTCTCCAGGATTTGCTGCAGGGCTTGGGCACGGGTCAGGGCCTTCCGGTACGGCCTATCCGTAATCATGGCGTCAAAGGCGTCGGCAACCGACAAAACACGGGCGCCCAGCGGGATGGTCTCCCCGGAAATGCCGTCCGGATAGCCCTTTCCGTTATACCGCTCGTGGTGATGGCGAATGATGGGGGCCAGGTGCTTCAAGCTGGAAACGCCCTCGACGAACCGCGCCCCGTCCACCGGGTGCTGGTTCATCTGACGTGTTTCTGTTTCGTCGAGCTTGCCAGGTTTCTGTAGAATGTTGTCTGGAACGTTGACCTTACCGATGTCGTGGAGCAGTCCCGCACGACGAATGTTTTCAACTTCTCTGGGCTGAAGCTTCAACTCCGTGGCCAGTTTGACCGCATTTGCGGAGACACGCGTGGAGTGCCCGGCGGTATAGGAGTCACGGGCGTCCAGGATGGAGATGAGCATGGTCTGGACTTCTTCGTAGGACTTCTGCAGCTGGTAATAGGCTTGAAAGCCGTATCTCACAAGTAGCAAAAGGGCAGCCATAAAAAACAAACCAGGGGTTCCGATGGACTGGTAGATCGAAATGAAGAGAATCGCCGCAAGCGCATCGACAAAGACGTGCCTCGATGTGGCTTTACCAAGGTCGCGAAGCTGACCAAAAAACGAAGTGCTCCTTAGAAGCGACATCAGGCCGGAGAATACTGTCAAGTTGACCAGCCATTCAATGAGGCCCATTGCAAATAACAGGAGCAAAAGGTGTTCGCCTATCGGTTGGCCCGCGTTGCCCCCTAGGGCGAGGAATGTAACGCCGGTCGCTACAAACCCAATGGTAAAGAGAGCGATGTTGAAGACTGTTTTTTCCCAAGCCTTTCGGTTAAACAACAACTCTGCAACCACAACACCCGCAAGGACTCCCGCAACGGCTGAAACAGGTCCCAAGATCGTGATAAAGGCCAACCCAAGAGGGGTTATGAAAACCACAATAGTGTCATGTCCAATGCGAACAGGAAAATAGGCAAAAACTGCGCTGACTAAGCCCAGAGGTATTACCTGCGCCAGCGTCACCTTTGTAGAGCCAGCCACCTGCATAAGGAGGGCGAGAGACAAGACACCGACCAAGCTCGTCCCGAGAAGGTAAAACCGAACCGGTTGAGACTGCCGCACTAAAGGCCCCCCTTATCCAGAATGCTGGGAGAAGGCTTTGACAACTAACCCTAACCCCATGCAAGCGCAGCACCGGAAGCCAAAAGGAAAGCCAAAAGGGATAGCAAAACCACAAACGCCTTGCGCATGATAACCCTCACCGTCTCGACGCGGCTTGCCTTTCGCTAGTTTGGCCGTACCGCGTATCGGCTTTCTTAAACGGGTCACCGCCTTCTCCCGCATCCCAGAAGTTGAGAGCTTTCTAGCGGCGAAGTACGATTTCGACAACACCGCGTTATTTCCTGCTTTGTCCAACGGGTAAAAAGGCGACGCCTTCCGAAAAGGCGCCGCTCGTTGGAAGTACAACCAGTACTTGGATTGGCCGTCTAGAATGGCGAAAACTCACGCCTTGGCTGCGACGGGGCGCACAGCATAGTCCAGCAAGGCCCAAAGGCCGCCGCTCACCAGCGAGTGCCCGCCAAGCACCACAGGCAGGGCCGCATCGAAGGCGGCTGCTGTGAACTCGGCCACCCAGGGGTCGCGGATCGAATCGACCAGGCCCAGGTCGGAGGCGAAGCGGTCCGCTTCCGACACCCGCCGGCCACCATGGGCAAGGAGCGGCCGGGTGTCGATGAAGGCCACGCCGGCCACCTCTGCCATCCGTTGGAAAAAGCGGGCCGGCCCGACGTCCTCCAGGTAGGCGCCGAGGAGCGTCCGCACCTCGCCACGCGCCTCCCGCCCCAGGGCCTTCATGCCGCGTTCCTCGGAGAAGACCCGCAGGCGCAGGGTGTAGGTCTGGTTCAAATGGGCGACGAGCGGGGCCCCGACGCGACCGATGATGGCCATGTCGGCAAAAGGCTGGCGGACACGTCGCAGAGCCGCCTCCCAGGCCGGTTGGTTCCATTCCAGGGCCTCGATGGCGCGGAGCGTGCCAGGGCCGGCCTCAGCGGGCCTGGAGAAGCCAGCGCCGGAGCGGGAGGCCCGCAGGATTTCCCGGTAGATGAGCAGGTCGGCCGGCGTATCCAGGTCGAAGCTGGCGCGGCAGGAGACGGGCACCAGGAGCATCTCCACGGGCAGGTCGCGCAGGGCCAGGCCCAGGGCGTTGTCGCTGGCGGGGGGCTCCAGGGACTCCAGCAGGTCGGCCGGATAGAAGCCGATCAAATCAGGCGACTGCGGGTTGTTGGCCACGACCCGCGGCCCCCCCCAGCCCAGCAAGCCGGCGGCGGCTGCGAAGTCGGCCCGGGTCATCAGCGGTGCTGACGCGCCCCCCAGGTAGAGGACGGCGTCCCGGGCATGACGTCGGACGATGTCCTGAAGCCAGCGGCCAAAGTGAAAGGGCTCCGCCGGCTGCTGCTCGATAACAAGGCCCATGGCCTGCGCTCCCGCGAGCACCTCGGGCCGATCGGAGCAGACGACGACCTTTGCCACTTCCTGAAGCTGACGAAGCTTGTCCAGGGTGTCCAGGGTGACGGCCGACCGGACGGAGAGCATGGGTCCGGCCAGGGGATGTTCGGCCTGACCGCCTTCAAAGACGATTGCCGTGACGCTGCGCTCCATGGCTGCCTCCAGAACGGGCGCCGCCCCTGGGGGCGGCGCCCGGTTGCGCGGCTACTGCTCCGGCTCGATCAGGCCGTAGTTGCCGTCCTTGCGGCGGTAGACCACGTTGACCTCGCCCGTAGCATCGTTGGCGAAGACGAAGAAGTCGTGGCCGATGAGGTTCAGGCGCATGACGGCCTCGTCTACATTCATGGGCTTCAGCGGTACCCGCTTGATCTTCACCACGCCGGGTTCAGACTCCAGGATGTAGCCGTCCGCGGCCACCGGCTCCGCCGGCATGCGGAACCGCTTGGTGATGCGGGTCTTGTACTTCTCGATCTGCTTCTCGAGCTTCTCCACCACCATGTCGATGGAGGAGTACATGTCTCCGGTCGAGACCTCGCCGCGAAGCACCACGCTTCCCACAGGCATGGTCACTTCCACCGTCTGACGGTCCTTTTGAACGCTCAAGGTCACCTGGGCCGTCAGGGGGATGTCGAAGAACTTCTCAAGCTTGCCGACGCGCTTCTCAACGTAGTCGCGGAGGGAGTTCGTCACGTCTATCTGCTTCCCACGGACGCTGATCTGCATAGGCCGCTCTCCTTCCTCGTCGCCCGCCTCCCCGTTGGCTGAACCCACTCGCCGGGCGGCAGGCGGCTGGTCTCCGTACCAAAAGTATTCCCGCAGCGTTGCCAAAATCCTGCCCCTTCAGCGGCCTCTCCAGGGCGCAAAAAAACCCGGGGACCTGCCCCGGGGATTAAGGCGCGATGTTCAGGCTGAAGTGGGCCGGGTGACGTTAGCTGCCTGAGGGCCGCGGGCACCTTCCACGATCTCGAACTCGACCCGATCGCCTTCGTTTAGTGCCTTGAAGCCGTCCATCTGGATCGCTGAGTAGTGTACAAACACGTCGCCGCCATCCTCACGCTCGATGAAGCCGTAACCCTTTTCTGCATTGAACCACTTGACCTTGCCGAGCATCCTAGATGATTCCTCCTAGCTTTCTCGCTGATGAGCCTGGCCTTCTCATGCCTTTGACCCATGAGGCAAATATAGCATACCTCGCCAAAGACTGTCAACTTATGTCATTTCGTGGTGACGTCGAGTTCAAGCTGACGTGACGATCAGGGCACAGCCCGTAGCTGCCCCCCTAGTTCTTCAGCCGCGGATCGAGTGCATCCCGCG
>JAMDAP010000078.1:6453-9868 GCA_023484675.1 Bacillota bacterium | reverse complement strand
GGCTTCCCGCAGGATCCGCGCGAGCAGCTGATGATGGCCGTCCACGCTGTCTTCGACTCCTGGAACAACCCGCGCGCCATTGTCTACCGCAAGATCAACAGGATTCCGGACGATCTGGGCACAGCCCTGCTATCGCCGGCTGATTCAGATGTTCGGCAACGTGGTCATGGGCATGGAACACCGCCAGTTCGAAGAGGTCCTGGAGCATCACAAGGAGAAGGCCGGCGTCCGCTACGACTACGAGATGGGCCCGGATACCCTCAAGGCTCTCGTGGCTGACTACAAGGGTCTGGTGAAGCGCATCACCGGCCGCGGCTTCCCGCAGGATCCGCGCGAGCAGCTGATGATGGCCGTCCACGCTGTCTTCGACTCCTGGAACAACCCGCGCGCCATTGTCTACCGCAAGATCAACAGGATTCCGGACGATCTGGGCACAGCCGTCAATGTGCAGACCATGGTCTTCGGCAACACCGGCAACGACTCCGGCACTGGCGTGATCTTCACGAGAAATCCCGCCACCGGCAGCAAGGAGTTCTACGGCGAGTACCTGCCCAATGCCCAGGGGGAGGACGTGGTGGCCGGCATTCGGACGCCCAAGCCCATCATCCGGCTGCACACGGAAATGCCGGCCGTTTACGATCAACTGTACAGCGTGTGCGAGCTGCTCGAATCGCATTACGCGGAAATGCAGGACATCGAGTTCACCTTCCAAAACGGCAAGCTGTTCATGCTGCAGTGCCGCACCGGCAAGCGCACGGCGGCGGCGGCGATCAAGATCGCCGTTGACCTGGTGGCCGAGGGCAAGATCAGCAAGGACGAGGCCCTGCTGCGCGCCGCTCCGGACCAGGTGGAGAAGCTGCTGCATCGCGGCGTCGATCCCACCGCCCAGCTCGACGTGATGGCCACCGGCTTGCCGGCCTCCCCCGGCGCGGCTTCCGGCATTGCCGTGTTCGACGCGGATGAGGCCGAGCGCCTTGGCAAGGACGGCAAGAAGGTCGTGCTGGTCCGGCCGGAGACCACTCCGGACGACATCCACGGCATCGTTGAGGCCGAAGGCGTTCTCACCTCTCGCGGCGGCATGACCTGCCACGCCGCCATTGTTGCCCGCGGCATGGGCAAGCCCTGCGTGGTCGGCTGCGAGGCCCTGCGCATAGACCTCGACCGCAGGCAGTTCGTTGTCGGTGACCTGGTGATTCAGGAGGGCGATCTCATTTCCATTGACGGCGCCACCGGCCGCGTCATCAAGGGCCGGGTGCCCCTGGTGGAGCCGGTGCTGTCCTCCGAGTTCAAGCAGCTGCTGCAGTGGGCCGACGAGACCCGGACGCTGGGCGTGGAGGCCAACGCCGATACTCCCGAGGACGCCCGCAAGGCCCGCGAGTTCGGCGCCACTGGCATCGGCCTCTGCCGCACCGAGCACATGTTTATGGCGGTGGATCGACTGCCCGTCGTGCAGGAAATGATCTTGGCCGCGACTCTGGATGAGCGCAAGGCCGCTCTCGACAAGCTGCTGCCCATGCAGCAGGGCGACTTTGAAGGCATCCTGGAGGCGATGGATGGCTACCCCGTGACCATCCGCCTGCTCGATCCGCCGCTGCACGAGTTCCTGCCCAACCAGATGGAGCTGACCGTGGAGGTCGCCGTACTGCGCGAGCGCATCGCCACGGCCGGCAAGGCCGGCGCCGATGCCGCCACCCTGCAAAAGGAGCTCGAGGTCAAGGAGGCCCTCCTGGGCAAGGTCCGGGCTCTGGCCGAGTTCAACCCGATGCTGGGCTTCCGCGGCTGCCGCCTTGGCCTGATCTACCCGGAGATCTACGAGATGCAGGCTCGGGCCATCTTCCAGGCCACCGTGACCTTGACCAAGCGCGGACTGCACCCCAAGATCGAGGTCATGATCCCCTTGGTGGGCCACATCAATGAGCTCAGCCGCATGAAGGAGCTCGTGAGCAGGACCGCCGAGTCGGTGATGCAGGAGACCGGCGTCACCTTTAACTGGAAATACGGTACGATGATCGAGGTGCCCCGCGGCGCCCTCACTGCCGACGAACTGGCCAAGGACGCTCAATTCTTTTCCTTCGGCACCAACGACCTGACCCAGACCACCTTCGGCTTCTCCCGCGATGACGCCGAGGGCAAGTTCCTGGCCCAGTACGTGGAGAAGAAGATCCTGCCGGACAATCCCTTCATGACCCTGGACCAGAGCGGCGTCGGCAAGCTCATCGAGATCGCCGTCAAGCTGGGCCGCGGCGCCAACCCCGACCTGAAGGTCGGCATCTGCGGCGAGCACGGCGGCGACCCGGCCGACCTCCATCGAGTTCTGCCACCGCGCCGGCCTCGACTATGTCTCCTGCTCGCCCTTCCGGGTGCCCATCGCCCGGCTGGCGGCGGCCCAGGCCCGGGTCAAGGAGCAGAAGAGCAAGTAATCTGTTCGGGTCTTCAGGAACCCCCGCCGACAAGGAGGCTAAGCCTTTGGCGAAAACGTGGGCTTTCATGAGCCGACTCCTTCGCCCGTCCCCTGCCGCCGACCGGCCGCGGCGCCGCCGATCACAGGGCAGCCGCCCCGAGCCAACCGGGCGGCCAGGTTTGCCACGACGTTTCGGCGTTGCCGCCAAGGTGATGCTGCTGTCGATGACGGCGGTGGTGCTGGTGGGGTCGGCCCTCAGCGCCGCCACCCTTCAACTCTTGAACGGCGAGATGGACCGTCAGGCCGGGGCGCGGCTGGAACTGGCCGGAAACCTGGAGGAGACTCTTCTCAACCGGATCCAGTCCAACTTGGAAACGGTGGCCCTGTCGGTCGGCCACACGCTGGAGATCCAGCCGGAGGAGCTGGCCAACCACACGGGATTGGGCATCACCCTGGCCTCGGCCAAGCAGCGGGTCAGCGAGGCGCAGATCTTGACCGTCGTCGATCCTACCGGGGCCGTGCTGGCACGGGTCACCGACCCCTCGGCCGGGGACCAGGTCAGCTTTAACGGCCTCATTGAACAGGCCCTGAAGGCGGGCAAGCCCCAAACCTCGCTTGAGGTCCTGGCCCCGCAGGACGTGCAGGGGGAAGGCCACGAAATCGCCCGACTGGTGGAGATAGAAGGGACCGGCGGGGGCACCAAGGTGACCGCCGCCCTGGCCCTGGTGTCGGTTGTGCCCGTCACCGACGGGCTGGGCAAACCCCTGGCAGCCGTGGTGGCGGCCGACATTCTCAACAATAACGTCGATCTGGTGGATGAGGTCTCCAAGCGTTCGGGGGGCCTGGTATCGGCGTCCATTGTCCTGAACGGCGTCCGGGTGGCCACCAGCGCCTACGTCAAGGATGCCAAGGGCAAGCCCACCAACAAGCGGGCGGTCGGCGCGCCGGAGGCCCCGGAGGCGGTCAAGGCGCTGCAGCAGGGAAAGCCTTACCAGGGCAGCGCCTCGGTCGGCA
>JAMDAP010000078.1:0-6443 GCA_023484675.1 Bacillota bacterium | reverse complement strand
GGACCACAACGGCAAGGTTGTCGCCGCCGCCTACGTGGGCATTCCTGAGTCGCAGTTTGCGGCGACCCGCCAACGGGTTGCCGGGACTCTGGTGCTGATCACCGTCGCGGCCGTGCTGGTGGTTCTAATGGTAACCTGGTTCATGGCCCGCTTCATCACCATGCCGCTCTTGCGCCTCAAGTCAGCGGCGGGAAGGATGGCCACAGGCGACTTCTCCCAGGACCAGTTGCGAGCCTCCAGCCGGGACGAGACCGGCGAATTGACCCAGGCCTTCCTGGCCATGCGCCAGTCCGTTTCCGCCCTGCTGCAGCACGTGCAGACCACGGTGGTAAGCCTGAACCAGTCGGTGGCCGGGCTGGAGGGAGCAGCCGCTGAAACCAGGTTGGTGGCGGGTCAGGTGGGAGAGGCGGTGAGCGAGGTGGCCCGTTCTGCCGACGAGCAGGCGCAGCGGGTGGACGAGGCTGCCCGGGTGGTGGGCGAGTTGCGCCAGGCCACCCAGCAGATAGCCGCCGGGGCTCAGGACCAGGCCCGCATGGTGCAGGGCGCCTCTACCACGGTGGACAGGATGGCCACCACGCTCTCCCGGATGGCGGATGAGGCAGCAGCAGTCTCCGAGGCCTCCCGGGAAGCCAGTGAAACGGCCCGGAGAGGCTTTAAGGTGGTGCAGCGCACCGTTGAGGGCATGGCCCGGGTGCGCCAGACGGTGCTGGAGGCCGCCGGCCTGATCGAGGAGCTCGGCACCCACTCGGAGCAGGTGGGCAGTATCCTCCAAGTCATCACCGACATCTCCGACCAGACCAACCTGCTGGCCCTTAACGCCGCCATTGAGGCGGCCCGTGCCGGTGAGCAGGGACGTGGGTTTGCCGTGGTGGCGGATGAGGTCCGCAAGTTGGCCGAGCGATCAGCGCGTTCCGCCAAGGAGATCGCCGAACTGGTGGAAGGCATCCGGCAGGGCACGCGGCGGGCCGTTGTTTCCATGGAGGCCGGCACCCGCGACGTGGAGCAGGGCACCGAGCTGGCCGGCGCCGCCGGTCAGTCCTTGTCCTCCATTTTGGAGCATGTGCAGCAGGCCGCGGAGGCCGTGGAAGGCATCGCCGGTGCCGCCCGCTCGGCGATGGTCGAATCTCGCGAGGTCGTTGAGGCGGTGGGCGCGGTGGCCGCCATCACCGAGGAGAACACGGCGGCGACGGAGGAGATGGCTGCAGGGGCCGAGGAGGTAGCACGCGCCCTGGATAGTGTGGCCGCGATCTCCAGGCGGCAGGCCAACGCCGAGGAAGTGGCCGGCCCGGTCCATCAGGCAGCCGAATCCATCGGCCAGGCTGCGGGCGAACTCTCCCGGGAAGCCCGGGAACTGCAGCAGGAGGTTGACCGCTTCAACGTTTAACCCTTTTTGCGACATCTGGTTGCATTACCTAAAAAGAGACCGCGCCTGTTCGGCAGGAATCGGGCAGTAGTTGGCGAAGTAACCAATTACGCAAACGAAAAAGCCCGTCTCCGGCGAGCCGGAGATGGGCCTTTCTAACCCTTGTTTGGCCTTCGAGGACCCTACCGGGGGCGGCAGCGGGAAGCATCGAATCTGAGCGGGTACCGGCCGGGCCGGTTGGCGGTGGTAGCATGGCAGGCTTTTCGGAGCAGATCATCGAAGAGGTCCGAAGCAGAAGCGACGTCGTCGAGGTCATCTCTGAATACGTCTCGCTCAAGCGCCGCGGCAAAAGCTACGTCGGCCTCTGCCCGTTCCACTCCGAGCGCACGCCGTCGTTCAACGTCGTGCCGGACAAGCAGATTTTCCACTGTTTCGGCTGCCAGGCCGGGGGAGACGTCTTCCACTTTATCCAGATGCGGGAGAACGTGAGCTTCCCCGAAGCGGTGCGGCTGCTGGCGGAGCGTGCCGGCATCAGCCTGGAGGATGACCGCAACCCCGCCGAGCAAGCCCGGGAACGGGAGCAGGCGCGGCTGCGGCAGGCTCTGGACTGGGCGGCCAAGTTCTTTCAGTACGAGTTGCGGCAGGCGTCGGGTCAGCCGTCTCTCGAATACCTGCGGAAGCGGGGGCTTGCGGAGGAAACCATGGAGCGGTTCGGCCTGGGAGCCGCGCCCCAGGGGTGGGACAGCCTCTACCGGCTGATGACGCGGCGGGGGTTTGAACCAGAGACTCTGGTCAAAGCCGGGCTGGTTCAGCCGCGGCCCCATGGAAACGGCTATTTCGACCGCTTCCGGAATCGGGTGATGTTCCCCATCTGGGACATCCGCGGTCGGGTCATCGGCTTCGGCGGGCGTGCCCTGGTAGATGGCCAGGGGCCCAAGTACATGAATTCATCGGAGTCCCCGCTCTTTGAAAAGGGTCGCAACCTGTATGCCCTGCATCTGGCCAAAGGGCCGATGCGGGACAAGGACCAGGCCGTCATGGTGGAGGGCTACATGGATGTCATCGCCTGCCACCAGGCGGGGGTGACCAACGTCGTGGCCTCCCTTGGCACGGCCCTGACCGCCGACCAGGGGCGCCTGCTGCTGCAGCAGGCGCCCCGGGTGGTCATCGCCTACGACTCCGATGCAGCGGGGCAAAACGCCACGCTGCGGGGGTTGGACATCTTGGGTGGCCTGGGTTGTCAGGTGAGCGTTTTGGCGCTCCCGGAGGGCAAGGACCCGGATGAGTTTCTACGCAGCCACAGCGCTGACGAGTTCCGCTCCCTGACGGAGAAGGCCTTGCCCCTGGTGGAGTTTCGGCTGGAAGCCCTGCTCCGCAAGTTCGGGGCCGCCTCTCCGGAGGCTAAGGCCCAGGTGGTCCGGAACGCGGAGCCGGTGCTGGCCGGTCTGACTGATGAGGTCAGCCGCAGCGAGTACATCCGCTGGCTGGCCGGGCGCCTGGGGGTCAGCGAGGGCGCCCTGCGCCTGGACCTGAGGAAGTTTGTGGCCAGGCAACGGGCTGACGCAGGGCATACCCGCGGTAAAAGTTGGCATAATAGTGGAGAAATCCTGGGTGCGGAGCGCGGCGAACCGGCTCCTGAGGAGGTTGACCTGCCGGCGGAGCGCCTTCGGGCAGAGCGGCTGGCTGTGCAACTTCTTCTGCGGTCGCCGGAGTTGGTTGGCGGGCAAGGAGGTTTTACGACCTCCCTGCTCGAACACCCTGTCTATCGGCGGATTGCTCAGTCGGTTCTGACCGCGGGGCAGACCGCGGGGCAGACCGGAGCCGCGTCTCCGGAGGACGTGGTTCAGCGCGCCCTGAGGGATCTGGCGGAGGAGGACGTCCGTGTTGCCGCAACGCTCCTTGCCGCCCCCAAGCCCGAAGGCGACCTGGGCCGGAGTTTTGCCGATTGTATCCAAGCGATTCAGCAGCATATATTGAGAAGAAGATTGGCCGAACTACATGTCATCATTGAAAAGAGCGCATCGGACCAGGAGCGTTTGGCAGCCCTGCAGGAGTATCAAGGGTTGGTGGGGAAGACCAAGCGCCCTAAGATTGCAAGTCAGTGAGGCCCGGAAGGAAGGGGGGAGTGTTCATGGCTTCTAAGCAGGATATTGTCAAGCTTGAAGGCGTCAAGGAGCTGATTGCCAAGGGCAAGAAGCGGGGCGTCCTGACCTACACGCAGATTATGGACACCCTTCAGGGCGTGGAGCTGTCCCCCGACCAGATTGACGACGTGTACGAGGCCCTTGGCGCTGTCGGCATCGAGGTCATCGGTGTGGCGGTGGAAGCGGAGACGGAGGCGGCACACCTGAACGGAGAAGCCGAGGCCGAGGCCCTGGAGCCGGAGGCGCTTCGCGAGGAAGAGCCGGAAGAGGAAGAAGCCGAGGCGGAGGTGAGCGTTCCCGAGGGAATCGCCATCGACGACCCGGTCCGGATGTACCTGAAGGAGATCGGTCGCGTTCCCCTCCTCACTGCTGAGGAAGAAGTGGAACTGGCCAAGCGCATCGAGCAGGGCGACGAGGAAGCCAAGCGTCGCCTGGCCGAGGCCAACCTCCGACTGGTCGTCTCCATTGCCAAGCGTTACGTTGGCCGCGGCATGCTATTTCTGGACCTGATCCAGGAGGGCAACCTGGGCCTGATCAAGGCCGTCGAAAAGTTTGACTACCGCAAAGGCTACAAGTTCTCCACCTATGCCACCTGGTGGATCCGCCAGGCCATCACCCGAGCCATTGCTGATCAGGCCCGCACCATCCGCATTCCCGTGCACATGGTGGAGACCATCAACAAGCTGATCCGCGTCGAGCGCCAGCTCCTGCAGGAGCTGGGCCGGGCCCCCGAGGCCGAGGAGATCGCAGCCAAGATGGAGATCTCCGTAGAGCGGGTGCGCGAGATCATGAAGATCGCGCAGGAGCCCGTGTCGCTGGAGACGCCCATCGGCGAAGAGGAAGACAGCCACCTGGGTGACTTCATCGAGGACGAGGACGCGCTGGCGCCGGCCGAGGCTGCCTCCTTCATGCTGCTCAAGGAGCAGCTGGAAGAGGTCCTGGAAACGTTGACACCGCGGGAGGAGAAGGTGCTGCGCCTGCGCTTCGGCCTGGACGACGGCCGGCAGCGCACCCTGGAGGAAGTCGGGCACGTCTTCGGCGTCACCCGCGAACGCATCCGCCAGATTGAAGCCAAGGCCCTGCGTAAGCTTCGCCATCCCAGCCGCAGCAAGAAGCTGAAGGACTATCTGGACTAGCGCCGGAAGCTACCGTTGAGGAACAACCTGGCTCATCGTTCTGGTTGACATGGCCGCAATCCATGGCTTATAATCGTTCTTGTCAATGCGGCCCGGTTTGTCAGGGAACGCGGCAATAAGAGCACATAAGGTTGCGTTCCTCGATAGCTCAACGCGGTAGCATCCGGCTGTTAACCGGAGGGTTGCAGGTTCGAATCCTGCTCGAGGAGCCAATTTTTTTGTCTATCCAGGTGATAATGCGGCGCTTGCCGCGTGAGGTTTTCGGGGCTGTAGCTCAGCGGTTAGAGCTGCCGGCTCATAACCGGTTGGTCGCGCGTTCGAATCGCGCCGGCCCCCCCACTTTGCTGAGGGTCCGGGTTTTAGAACTTGCCTGAGGGCAAGGGGTGGGCTATAATAAGTCACGTCTCCCGCATGGGCACTTAGCTCAGTTGGTACGAGCGCTTCCTTCACACGGAAGAGGTCAGAGGTTCGAGCCCTCTAGTGCCCACCATCTTTGACAGTGAACCCGCGTCCTAGCCTAGGTGCGTGGGTTTTCCTTTTTGGCAAGGCGCTTCATAGCGGTAAATTGTTGCACTAGTAAAACGCCTTCAGCCGTTGACACGGGTGGCGAAGCTTTGTTATAGTGGCGACAAGCAACAAGGAAGTGTACCTAGGGTTCCGCTCCGCCAAGCGGAGGTCTGGACCGAGCGGTACAGAGCCAAATGGCTTACACCGTGGGCATAAAAGACCCGGCGGCAAGTTCCTGCACAAGGGGACTTGTATCGCCGGGTTATTTTGTTGGAACGCTACTTGTTGCCAACCATTTAGCGGAAGAGGAGGTTGAGGCGCTATGTCGGAGGAAAACGCAACCACGGAAATGTGCTTCTGGTGTGGCCTCAGGCCAGGCACCCCTACCAAACCCGGAAAGATCGCGCTTTGCCCCGACTGTCTGGCTGAACTCACTCCAAAGGAAGACTTCTCTTCCCTCCAATCGGAGCCCACTCCGGTTTATCCCTAAAAACGCAGACAAGTTTGACCCTAGCTTCTCTTCCCTCCTCCTGGACCCGGCGCTTTTGCGCCGGGTCTTTGCTTCGTGCCGCTTCGTGCCGTCTTGCCTTGCAGGATGGGCTTGCGACCGGATCCAGGGCGCGGAAGGACAACACCCGTGAGCTGGCAAAATAGTGAGGAGCAACCCGGCAGGTGGTGAGGGCATGAATCTGTCCCCGAGGCTGGAGGCGGTTGCCGCCTTTGTCCCGACCGGCTCCCGCGTCCTTGACGTAGGCACAGACCACGGCTACCTGCCTATCGCGCTGCTGCAGCGAGGGGTCGCCAGCAGCGCCATCGCCTCCGATGTTCGGCCCGGGCCGCTGGAACAGGCACGGGCCAACGTGCGGGCGGCGGGCTTGGAGGACAGGGTTGATCTTCGCCTGGGCAGCGGGCTGGCCGTTGCCAAGCCGGGAGAGGCGGACGTCGCCGTCCTGGCCGGTCTGGGCGGGCTCTTGATCCTGAGCCTGCTGGAGGCAGCGCCGGAGGCTGTCCGTGCGGCACGGCGGTTGATCTTGGCCCCCAACACCAAGGTCGCTCAGGTGCGGCGCTGGGCATCGTTGCACCGGTTCCGGTTCGTGGGGGAAGACCTGGTGGCCGAGGGGCGACACCTCTACGCCATCCTCGCCCTGGTTCCGGGCCCGTCGGATGAGGCGCCCCTGAGCGACATTGAGGCGGAGCTTGGGCCGCTGCTGCTCCGGCAGGCCCACCCGCTGCTGCCCGATCTGATCGGTCGGTTGATCACCAGCGACCGCCTAGCCCTGAGCGCCTTATCAC
>JAMDAP010000188.1 GCA_023484675.1 Bacillota bacterium | reverse complement strand
CTGGCCCGGTCAAAGAGTTGACGGTCGCAGCCCACCACACCGTAGCGGGAAAAGTAGTCGGACGCCGGGATCATCTCGCCACTGGCCTGGTCGCGCAGGACAAATTCCGGATCCGCCCCCAGCACCACGTCCGGCTGCGTGGCCGGTGGATCTCCGGGCCACCATAGCAGGTCCGAGTCCAGACCCTCGAGCGCAGCGACGTAGGTGGCGGCAAGGGCCGGGGTGAGGCGTGGCGAGGGCTCCACGTCCAAGGCGTAGGTGCGCAGACCCTGCACCCCGATCCAGACAGCCCCGAAGTCCAGGCGCAACGCATGCAGAGCCCGCATGGCATGCCAGGCCACCAGAAGCCCCTCCCGGCTGGATCCCCAGGCCAGGGGGCGCAGTCCTCCGCCCCTGCCTCGGAGATGCATGGCCAGCACCTGCCCGTTGAACACGTCCACGCGAAACCGCCGGCGCACCTGGGCCGCGCTCTCCGCCGGCAAGGTCCGAACCCTGGCGGCCTGCCAGACTGACTGAACTTCCAGAGGCTCTTGCGCCACTCGTAGACGCACCACCGGGTTCAGCGTCAGTCGCCCGCCCTCGGGTCCCTCCAAGCTGCCCCAGCGCACCAGCACCTCGGGGGACTCGGTGGACGCAGCGGCGATTTGGCCATCCCGCCAGATTGCCCAGCCCTCGGAAAGGTTGGCAACAAGCCAATGGTGCCCAGGCCGGTTGCTCAAGGCCAAATGCGCCGCCGGCCGAACGGGCGTTTCACTCGCCAGACCTTGCCGCCCCGAAGCCGTTGCCTTCACTTCGGCTGCACCCACGCTCTCACCCACCTCTGCCTTGCGTCACGCCGGGGCAAAAAGAGGGGGAACCGAAAAGCGGAGGGCTTCCTCTTTTCGCTCCCCCTGGCCGGATGGGAACAGGCCGGGCGGACTAAACGTCCGCTTCCAGCAACTCCTCGTCTTCCCAGGTGTCATCCTCCAGCTCTTCCGGCTCAACCTCACAGGCCAGCTCCTTTTCCTCCTTGTCCGCGCCCTCGGGCACCGGGAAGGCCTGCACCATCAGCCGAGTCGTGGCTACCACTTCCGTGGAGACCAGACCAACCACCTTGGCTGTCAAGGTGGACGCAACCGCCCCCTTGGCCGTCGTGATGTGGCTGTCGGCGCAGCGCAGGGTGCCCACCAGGTTGGCGAAGGCAGCCGGATCGGCGAGGATTGGGCCGATGAGGTCGACGCCCACGGCCTCCGTCACCGTGATTGGCTCACGGTGCAGCAGGGTCTGACCGGTGTCGTCGGATGTAAACCAGGCGTCCACGTCAAAGTCCAGCGTGACCTCCATCTTGCCATTGTTCCAGGAGGCGCTGAGCGAAGGACGGGACACGTGGCAGCCTAGCAGAGAGCGCGCACGGCTGCCGAGCTGGATCTCCTGGGTGGTTCTGATGCGCTTGCGGGCATTACCTACCACGGCCCGCAGGAGCACTTGCACGAACCGACCCGCCATATGTCTTTTGCCCTCCCTTTCTCCGGGTTAAGCCCGGAACTGTGTTGCCAGGGTATCCTATGCGCCGGGTGTCCCCGCGGGCACAACAAAAGGGCGACGCGGCCCCGGCCCATGGCCTGAGGCTGCGCCGCCTCCTATCCTTCAACCTGCTCTTCCGACGAGCGTCTTTTCTACTTGATTACGTACAGGTGAGGCGCCGGTTTGCCTTTCTTCTCCTCATACATTCCCTCGTCCGCACGGGCCACCAGATCCTCCGCGATCTCTCCCTCCTCGGGGTAGGCGGCCACACCCCAGGAGGCGGTGGGCAGCGGGATGAAGCCGCTTCCCACGGAGATGGCCTGACCCGTGTCGGCGGCAACCTCGGCCATCCTGTCGTGGGCTTCCTCCCTGGTGGTATGCGGCATGACCACAGCGAACTCGTCGCCGCCATACCTGGCCACCAGGTCGGTGGATCGGACCTGCTCCTTTAAGTGCAGGCCGAACTCGCGCACGGCCTGATCCCCAGCCAGATGGCCATACGTGTCATTAATCAGCTTTAGACTATTGATGTCGAAGAGGGCCACAGCCACAGGGTAGGATTCGTGCCGGGCTGTTTGCAGCTCCTCGTCCAACAGGCGATAAAAGGTGGCGCGGTTGAGCGCGCCGGTGAGCCCGTCGTGGGTGGCGGCGTAGGACATGCGCTCGTGCGCCCGTGCCACCTCAATGGCGTCGGCCACCTGCCGGGCCACGGCGGTAAGCAGGTAGACATCATCGTCGCTGAAGGCGCCGACCCGGGACGACTCCAGGTTCAGCACACCGATGACCTCGTTCTCGGTGACCAGCGGCACCGCCAATTCGGAGCGGGTCGTCTGGTTAATGCGAACGTATCGTTCATCCTTCTCCACATCCGCAGCCACCAGGGGTTGGCCGTGGCGCAACACCCAGCCGCAGAGGCCGGTGCTCACGGGCCAGCGGTGGCCGATGACGTCCCGGTTGCAGCCGGTGGCGGAGCTCACCACCATATCACCAGCGGGCTTGTCAGAGAGCACGATGTAGTAGGCATGCGGCCCGATGGTGTCGTAGAGGATCTCCAGCACCCGGTGCAGGGCACGAGACGTGTCCAGCAGCGAGCGGCGCTCCAGGGAGAGCTGGTAGAGAATCTTCAACTCCTTGGAATGGACAGGGAGGATGCGGCCCGTGCGATCAAAGCCGTACCCTTCCTGCGGTACCTCACTCAGCAGACTGTCAACATCGCTGAAGTCGCTTTTCAACAAAGCGGCCTCATGAGGAAGATCGGGGGTGCGCTCAACAATGTGGACCAGGGCATCAGCCACCACCGGGTCGAACTGCACGCCGCGCCCCTGGTTCACCCGATTGATGGCTTCCATCCAGGGCATGCCTTTGCGGTAGGGCCGGTCCGAGGTCATGGCGTCAAAGGCGTCAGCCACGGCAATAATGCGGGCTTCCAGGGGAATGAGGTCGCTCTTGAGCCCCTCCGGGTAGCCGCCGCCGTTGTACCATTCGTGGTGGTACTTAATGGCTGGAACAACGCTGTCCGGCAGGTTGACGTGGGCCAGAAGCTGGATGCCCCGCACCGGGTGCTCCATCATCAAGGCCCGTTCGGCGGGAGACAGCGGCCCCTCCTTGCGAAGCGTCGCATCGGGGATGCCTATCTTGCCAATGTCGTGCAGAAGGCTGGCGTATTTGAGCTCGTCGCGACGCTTCGGGCCGAGCCCTATCTCCTGGGCCAACAGCTGCGTGTAGTGGGAGACGCGGGCCGAGTGGCCGCGGGTGTAGGGATCCCGGGCGTCGAGGGCGGCGACCAGGGCCGCCAGCATGGAGTCCTGGACCTCGTGCAGGCGACTGGACTCGGCGTTGCGCTTGAGGGCGCTGTAATACTGCCCGAAGACGCGCTGCAGCAGGACCGGCAAAACCAGAAGGAAAAGCGTCCAATCGACCCCGCCACGCACGATGACGAAGATGGCCAGTCCCGTCAAAACCGCAATATAGAGGTTGGCTCGCCTGGTCAAAGTGCCGCCCCCTCAGAAATTAGGAAGGGAGAAGTGAACGGACCAGAAGGACTGAGCAAACTCGGGAGGTTCGGTGCTACCAGAGCCAGTCAGCGACAGAGGCAGAGACAAGAGCGAGGACGAGAAGAGCAGCGTAGAAGTAGTAGCTGTACTTACGCATGAGAACACCTCCTTTAATCCTGACTCTCGATTCTTCGCTAGAGGCTCAGCCTTCTGGCCCGAAAGGTGACCGGCTTGGACATAAACTCCTGAATCAATAGGAACGCGCCCAGAGCGATGAGAACGTCCCCAATGCTGACCACCCTGGGCAGGGGAAATGGCACCGGGATAACATCGCCAAGGAAGTTAAACAGAGTGCTGTCGCTCATCGCCACGCGCTTGTAGTCGGCGCCGGCTACCAGTGACTGAGTGTTGAACCCGAGCCCGTTGGCCGCCGCCACCGACACCGGCATGTGTCCGGCGTTAAGTCCGATGACCACGGCGTTGAGCAACACGCCGACGAAGATCAGGCGTAGGCTCTGCTTCTCGAGATTGAAGGCCAGTCCCGTCAACAGTACGGCGTAAGACGCCAGAATCAGCAGCGGGCTAATATCGCGTGGCGCAACCACCGCCACCAGCTGCAGGCCCAAGGCTGCGAAGATCATCCAGGGGTAACGCACCTTGAGGCTGTCGCTGGGGCGTCCACCGCGAATCAGGGCCACCAGCACACTCAGCAGGATCATGTCGGCCAGCATGGAATGAACCTCCTCCTGGTCCGGGCGCCCAATGCAAAAAGGCCCGGTGCATCGGCCGAAGGCCAAGCGCCGGACCCCTGAGGGTTCCCCAGCGATCGTCTTCGGCAGCGTGGCGGTCTTGGGCTTACGCCTTTAGACCCACTGCTTTACGCCCCATCCCTTTCGGGAAGGGTTGTCTTTATCGGACTTCCAACTCTATGCAATTGAAGACTATGTGAGTAGAGGATAACATGTCCATTTCCGATTGTTCTGTCGAATTGTGTCGAACACACAAGAGGTTTTTCAAAAATTTCAGGACTGTGGTCCTAGACTAGGACGATGGGCTGACCTCGAAAAGGGACCGGTCCAGCCGCTTGCCCAGGGCTTCCAGGCGCGTTGGCAGAGGTGGGGCGCGATACACCAGCCCCAAGCCGCCCGCCTCGTCCACCCATAGCAGAGGATTTCCACCCGCAGGGTTTACTTCCACCCAAGAAAAAAAGGCCGCGCTTTGCTCGTCTTCCACCGCCCCGCCCTGGGACCCGTCCAGGGCGATCCAGGGGAAGAGGGCGGCGGCCCAGCTGGTGAGCGCCGGCCCCCAGGCGGCGTCCTTGGCCGCGGCACCCAGGCGCACGGTCAGACGGGCCTGGGCCGGCACCTCCTCCCAGTCGCCTGCCGCAGCCAGCACTGGTTCCTGCAGGGCAAGCGCGGCGACTTTCTCACGGCTCCAGCGCTCCTCCACTCCCATAGAACGTGCTGCCAGGTTGAGACCCTCGGCCAACCCGTCAAGAAGCTTTACCCGCTCCTTCGGCCAGGAGGCGAGGACCTGCCTGACCTCCGCCAGGTCAGGAGCGCTCAGGCGCGCCAGAAGGTCGGCACCCTGCGCCCGTTGCCAGGCGCGTTTCAGTGCCTTTGGATCGCGAACCCCGGCCAGGTAGCCAAGGGCAAAGACGAGAGAGTCCGGATCGCTGGCCAGGCACTGCCCAAGGTTGGGCCCTCGCGCCACCAGGGTGACAGGCGTGCCGTCGCGCCACAGAACCTTGCGGTCAGGGACCCCCAGCTCGGAGGCGAGCGGTGCGGTGGCCAGGGCCGCGGCCGGCAGCATGCCGGCGAGGAGGGCCAAAGAGGCTAGAGTCTGAACGAGCCGGCGCGTTGCTATTGTCATGCGGGCGATCTCCCCCTGCTGTCTGCACTGCCGTGTTGGAGACAGTCTTGCCTTCCGGGTGCAGAGTCCCAGTTCCTTCCAAGAAGTTTGTCGGCTGTGGGCAAATTAGTCGCCAACGTATGACAGCAGGGGCGGTGGTTAGACTAGGGCTGCGGATCTATCCACATGAACGCGCGGCGCGGGCCGGGCGGAAAGGGAGGTGTTTTTGTTGCAGACCACGGATTCCTTTGACAATTGGAAGAACACGTTGGCGGAGGGTGTCGGTATGGCCAAGGCCGCTGGCGCCTCCGATCAAGAGATCACCAAGGTAGCCACTAAGATGGGCAGCTACCTGGCCAACAGCGTCGACCCAAGCAACAGGGAACAGCGGCTCCTCAAGGAGTTGTGGGATTCGGGCGACAGCCAGGATCAGCAGCACCTGGCCAAGATGGTAAGCAAGTTGGTCCAACATTAGCAAGGTAGAGCCCCCGCCGAGCGGGGGCTCCCCTGTTCGCAAGGAGGCACTCCCCATGCTGGCCTTCTTCCGCCGCCTGCTACGCCCGCGGCGGGCGCTTCGCATCTCGATCTTCATGCTTCTGGCTGTCATGTTCCTCCTGCCCGCCGGCTGCAGCGCTGCCAGGCAGCCAGAGCCCGGGGCCAACGCAGCCAAAAGCGCCACGCTCACCCTGGCCAGAGACGCCGAAGTGCAACGGGCTCTCGCCGATGGGCGGCGCTCCCTGCTGACCCAGAACGGGCCTCGAGACTCCTTCCTGCAGCAGGACCTGGACGAGCAAAAGGCCGTCGCCGCCGATCCGCGTTATCTGCCGGACCTACTGCGCCTGCGGATGGACGTGATGGAAAAGCTCAGTTCGGATCCAACCCTGTCGGATCGGACCAGGGCCAACAACCTGAAGGGTTTCCGCGACCTGGCCAGAGACCCCAAGTACCGTCCCCAACTGATTGCCATCATGATTGACTTGATGAAGGAGCCTCAGATGGTAGCGGCCCTGCGGTCGCTGATGCCGCAGCCCGGCGGGACGGCCCCGGCGGCCTCCGGCAGTGCGCCCGGGACAGCGTCATCGAGTACCGGCTCCCCAAGGGAACGGCCCTAGGACGTCAGTTGAGTCAGGTAGGGGGCGAGCCACCCGGTTCGCCCCTTACCTCGTTATGGCAGCCCTCCTGCCACTACTGCGGCGCTTCGAAGCAACGGCGGCACCGGGCCTCGTACCGATCGCCCCCGCCCACCAGGACCAACGGGTCGGACAGTTTGGCCGGCTTGCCCTCGACCAAACGCTGGTTGAAGGTGGCTGGTTCGCCACAACGGGCGCAAATGGCCTTGAGCTTGGTCACGTCGTCCGCTACGGCCATCAGGTGCGGCATGACGCCGAAGGGCCGGCCGGCAAAGTCCATGTCCAGCCCGGCCACGATGACCCGAATGCGGTGCTGAACCAGGCGGTCCACCACCTGCATCAAAGTGGGGTCGAAGAACTGAGCTTCATCAATGCCCACTACCTCCACTGGGTTGTCCAGAACCCAGGACCAGATGGCCCAGGGTTCGTCGGCCGGAACCACCACGGCCTGGACGGAGGTGCCATTGTGGGATGCCACGGCCTCATTATGGTAGCGCGTATCGATCGACGGCTTGAAAACCCCGACCCGGCGGCGGGCTATGATAGCGCGCCGCACCCTGCGGATGAGCTCCTCGGACTTTCCGCTGAACATGCTGCCGCAAACAACTTCCAGGTGCCCCATAACTGCCTCCAAGACCTGCCTCCATGGCTTTTTCTGAACCCAAGACACATTTCGACGGAAACCCGCAACCACTCCTTCCCAAACTGGGCCTTGACGGGCAGGGAAAGACGCCCTATACTCAAAATCGTTAATCGTCGATATGCGATTTAGCTTATGCCCTGGGGTTTGGGGCGAAGAGCCAAGGAGGGGCGAACATGACCGAGGCGCCCGGCAGGCACGAACCCAGCAGCGGCGACCAGCTGTTGGCCGACGTCTGCAAAGCCCTGAGCCATCCGGTACGGGTGCAGATCATCCGTATCCTGGGAGCCCGCCGCTTGTACTGCGGTGACCTGGTCAACTACTTTGGCCTGGCCCAGTCCACGATCTCCCACCACCTCAAAGCCCTGCGCGAGGCAGGTCTGCTGGAGGGGCACGACGAGGGGCCGTCCACCTGTTACTCCATCAATCGCGAGCGATACCGCGAGTTTCGCACCCTGATCGACCACCTGGTGTGACCGCTACATCGCCTGACCTCGATGTAAGGAAGGGCCTTGCCATGAGTTAGTTTGTCCACGGCCGCAAGCGGCTCGTGGACCAGAGACAGGCCTTGATCCTGGGAACCGAAAGAAAGGAGACTGCTTCGTGGACTTCGAAGTGACCGTCTACTCCACCCCCACCTGCACCTGGTGCCGGGCGACCAAGGAGTTTCTGATCGAGAACGAGATTCCGTTCCGTGATGTGGACGTCTCCCGCGACCGTATGGCGGCCCTGGAGATGGTCCAGAAGTCGGGCCAGATGGGCGTGCCGGTGGTTGACGTGGGCGGCGAGATCGTCGTCGGTTTCGACCGCCGCCGCTTGAGCCAGCTCCTGGGGCTGGTCTAGGTCAGATGCAGCCAAAGCGGCCGTGCGGGCTAAGCGCCTATCCAGAAACCTCAATGGTGGAGTTTTCACTAGCCTGAGGCCGTAACAGCGGTTTAGCGTGAGCTGGTTGGCGAAATCACGGCTGTACGGTCTGGAGGTATATCGACAGAGATCCTGCTGGACACTGCCGGCGTCGCGGTCTATGATGGTCGGCGTGGGCAAGGATAACGCGAGCGGCAGCGGCGGCGTCTGCTCCTGGGGGTGCTCGGCTTCGGCGCCGCCGCCTGGAAAGTCGCACCGCGCGACCGGTTCATCGGTTGGACTGCCGCGCAGCGCCAAGCCCATCTGCATTTGGTCGTCAACAATGCGCGCTTCCTCGTCCTGCCCTGGGTCCGGGCGCGCTACCTGGCTTCCAGCGTTCTGGCGTTGGCGGCACGGCGGATCGGCGCCGACTGGCAGGCCCGCTATGGCTATCGGCCGGTGCTCCTGGAAAGCTTCGTCGAGCGCCCGCGGTTCACGGGGACCAGCTACCGGGCCGCGAACTGGGTTTGCGTCGGGCAAACCCAGGGCCGCGGCAAATTGGATCGCACCCACCGCGCGGACAAGCCCGTCAAGGACATCTGGCTTTACCCCCTGGATCGTCACTTCCGTCAAATCTTGACGGAGACGGAATGACACCGATGACGCGCAACCCACCCGCGATCCACCTCACCCACTCCGCCGCCGATCCCTGGGTCACGGTCGCCCCGGGGTCGTGGCTGCTGCCCCGGTCCGTGTGGGAGAAGATCGCGCCCCTGTTGCCACCGGCGCCGCCGCATCCACGCGGTGGACGACCGCGCCGGGATGACCGCACGATCCTGAGCGGCATTTTCTATCCGCTGCGCACCGGCTGTCAGTGGAAGGCCCTGCCGCGGCCATTTGGCCCCGCCAGCACCGTCCACGCGCGCTTCCAGGAGTGGACTCGCGCCGGCGTGTTTGACCGGTTCCATGCCGCCGGCCTATTGCACTACGACGCCCGCCACGGTATCGCCTGGGGTTGGCAGTCCGCCGACGGCACCATGACCAAGGCGCCATTGGGCGGCGAGGCTACGGGTCCCAATCCCACCGACCGCGGTAAGTCGGGCACCAAACGCTCCCTGCTCAGCGACGGTCGCGGGCAGCCCCTCAGCGTGGCGGTCGCCGGGGCCAACGTCAACGACCACCTCCTGCTCGCCAAGACGCTCGACAGCATCCCCGTCCCACGACCGCTGCCGACCCCCCAGGACCCGCACCACCTCTGGTGGACAAGGGTTACGACTATCCGCGTGTCCCCCCGATCCTGCAGGAACGAAACTACACCCCTCACCTGCGGACGCGTGGCGAGGAGGCCGTCGCCAAGCGCGACATCCCTAGGCTACCGGGCACGCCGCTGGGTCGTCGAGCGCACCCACTCCTGGATCAACCGCTTCCGCCGCCTCCTCGTCCGCTGGGAGAAGAAAGTGGAGAATTACCTCGCCTTGCTCAAGTTGGCCTTCACCTGGCACCTGTTCCGCGCTGCCGGCATCTGCGACTGAGTCCCGTTCACCATGCACGCCGCCGTCGCCATCAAATCCCCCCCTTGTGGCCCACGCCATCACCTCGGCGCCACGCCGAGCCAACACTCACACCGTCGCCGCACACCCATCTCGCCGCATCTACCGCCCCTCAAGGCCGCGTAGACAAGCTTGCTCACCCCGTTCCTCCGGCGCTCCTCCCTCAGCTCTGCCGCTGACAACCGACCCCACACCCCAGGGTTTCTGGATAGGCTCTTATCACCTCGGCTACGAGATGTGGTGCGAGATCGAGCGGCGCCATGGCCGCGAGACGATGTTCGAGCTGCGCGAGTGCGAGCGCGACGTGTCGTTTGTGCGCAACCATCTCACGGAGGCGGCGGAAGCGGTTGATCCA
>JAMDAP010000011.1 GCA_023484675.1 Bacillota bacterium | reverse complement strand
GCATGACCTATACCGAAGTCACCAACATCTTGGAGAATCGCGACGACGCGGCCAGGTCGCGGTATCGCGATCTGGTGCCAATGTTCCAGGCGATGCGTGACCTCTGCCTGGTGCTGCAGCGGCGGCGTGAGAAGCGAGGCGCCATCGATTTCGACCTGCCGGAAGAAAAGGTGGTCCTGGATCCGCAGGGGCACCCGCTGGAGATCAAGCCCAAGGAGCGGGGCATTGCCGACCATATCATCGAAGAGTTCATGATTCTGGCCAACGAGACCGTGGCCGAGCACTTCCACCATCAGGGGGCGCCCTTCTGCTATCGCGTGCACGAACCGCCGGCGGAGGAGAAGCTGGAATCCCTGCAAGAGTTTCTCGCCACCTTCGGCTACCGGCTGAAGGGAGTCCGCAACATCAACCCCAAGGCTTTGCAGGACGTGGCCAAGCGGGCCGAGGGCACCAAGGAAGAGCGGCTCGTGCACACGGTCATGCTGCGCTCCATGAAGCAAGCCCGCTACGCCGTGGACAACCTGGGCCACTTCGGGCTGGCCGCCCCCTTCTACAGCCACTTCACCTCGCCCATTCGGCGCTACCCGGACCTGTTGATCCACCGCGTCACCCGCCAGGCGGTGGCGAAGGGCGGCATTTCGCCGGCTCTGGAGGAGCGATGGCAGCACGCCTTTCCCGATCTGGCCGACCACGCCTCGGTGGCGGAGCGGAAGGCCGATGAGGCGGAGCGGGAGACCGTCGACCTGAAGAAGGCCGAGTTCATGCAAGACAAGGTGGGCCAGGAATTTGACGGCCTGGTCTCCGGCGTGACCGCCTTCGGCCTCTTCATCAGCCTGGAGAACGGCGTGGAGGGGCTGGTGCACGTTTCCACCATGACCGACGACTATTACCTCTTCCAGGAGACACAGTACCTGCTGGTAGGCGAGCGGACGCGCCGCATCTATCGCCTGGGCGATCCGGTGCGCGTGGTGGTGGACAGGGTGGATGCAGAGCAGAGGCAGGTGCATTTGATTCTGGCGGATTGACACTCTTCGCCCGCGGAGAGCGGGAGCGTACCGTGAAGAGGGGCGCTTTTGCCGTTGACAAACCGCCTCGGTTCAGAGAAGATGGATGAGCCATGAAGCAGCGCGATGACATCAAGGTCGTCAGCGATAACCGCAAGGCGCGGCACGACTACTTTATCGAAGAGGACTATGAAGCAGGCCTGGTTTTGACCGGTACGGAGGTCAAGAGCCTGCGCCTCGGCCATGCCAACCTGCGGGACGGCTACGCTGCTGTGGAAAACGGCGAACTTTTCCTCTATAATGTTCATATCAGCCCTTTCGAACAGGGCAACCGCTTTAACCACGAGCCGCTGCGCAAGCGCAAACTACTCATGCACAGGCAGGAGATCATGCGGCTGGTGGGGCGGGTGCGGGAGAAGGGGTACACCCTGGTGCCGCTGCAGCTCTACTTCAAGGGCGGTCGGGCCAAGGTTCAGATCGGCCTGGCCCGGGGCAAGAAGCAGTACGATAAGCGCCAGGACATTGCCGAACGCGAAGCCCAACGCGACATGGAGCGGGTCTTCCGCGGCAAACACTAGGAAGATTGAGCTTGGGGGCGAATCAGGTTCGACGGGGGTCGTTGGTTCCCAGGGAAGCGAGCCGAGGTGCCGTTGCCTCGTTAAACTGCGGCAAAGGCTTAACAGCCAACAACGATTTCGCTCTGGCTGCTTAACTAAGTTAGCCACGCTCAGCCGCTCCTCGCCCGCGGGCGCGGACATGGGCGTCATGCAGCGGGATACCCCGAAGGCTTCCGCCTGGAGCCGGTAGGGGGAAATCAATCAGGCTGGTCCAGGCCGGACCCCGCCTTCAGGGGCCGGCAGGGGCGAGATCAAACTGGAGGCTACGCTCGTAGATGCCCTGAGAGTCAGTCTCTCGGACGCGGGGGGCAGAACCCGCCGCCTCCACCAAAGTTCAAGAAGGCTCCGACCCTTTGGGCCGGGGCCTTCTTTTTTCAGCCAATGTACGGAAGATGCGGCATTCCTTGACATCGCGGAGAGCCCACTGCTATTCTGAATGCGAACGAGACTCCTCTGCTGGAGGTGGCTTCTCGCTATGACGATCGCTGCCGACCCGACAGTGGAGGGGATTGAGGCTCTGCTGCGCAGCGTCGCTCTCGTCCTGAAGAAGAGAGGGCGAGACATCCTTGGAGCGTTCGACGTTACGCCACCACAGTTTGAAGCTTTGCTCACTCTCCGCGAGTGCGGTTCCCTCACCATGGGCGAGTTGTGCCAAAAGCTCTACCTGGCCTGCAGCACCGCCACGGATCTGGTGGATCGCATGGAGCGCAACGGCCTGATCCTACGGGAACGCGACCACCTGGACCGGCGCGTCATTCGCCTCAAGGTGACCCGGGAGGGCGACCAGGTCATGGATCAGGTCGTGCAGGCTCGCCTGAAGTACCTCTCGACCGTGGTGGAAGGCATGCCGCCGCTGCAGCGTCAGACGTTGGCGGAGTCGCTGCAGGAGCTGCAGCAGCGCATGCTTACAGAGGTTGAAACCGCCACCTGACCGATGCTTCCACGGGCCGGGCGGGCCAATCCGCTCGGCCTTTTTCCAAGTGTCGCTGCCCTCCATCGATTCGGCATACTATGGGCAGGAGGTCGCCGTGAGCTATCTCTGGGGATACCTGTTCATCTTTTTCGCCCGGGTCACGGACGTGTCGCTGGCCACCGTCCGAACCCTGCTGTTGGTTCGGGGCAAGCGCGTGCCTGCGGCCATACTGGGCTTTTTTGAGGTCACCGTATACATTGTTGCCCTGGGGCGGGTCATGAGCACCCTGAACAACCCCTTGAACCTGATCGCCTACTCCCTTGGCTTCGCCACCGGCAACTTCGTCGGGGCCACGCTGGATGAACGCATGGCCCTGGGGTACCTGACGGTGCAGGTTATCACCCGCGATCTCCAGTCCGACCTGGCCGCGGTGCTCCGAGCCCAGGGCTTCGGCGTCACCGCGCTCTACGGCGAGGGGCGCGACGGTCCGCGGCAGATCCTGTACATATCCCTGAAGCGCAAGTTTCTCCCACAGATCATGAGCACCTTGGAGGCCCAGGAGCCTGACGCCTTCGTTACCGTCATGGACACCCGGCTGACCCAGGGAGGGGTTTTTGCGCGCCAGGGCAAGTAAGGAGGCCCCCTCATGCCGGATGTTGCCGACGCGTCTCTGCCTATCGGACTCTTCGATTCCGGCGTCGGAGGTCTCAGCGTAGCACGCCGTCTGGCTGAACTGGCCCCGAGCGAGTCCACCCTCTACTTTGGTGATTCGGCCCGCTGTCCTTACGGCCCTCGGCCGTTGCCTCAGGTGCGCCGCTTCGGCCTTGAGATTATCGATATTTTGGCCACCCAGGGCGTCAAGCTGGTGGTGGTGGCCTGCAACACCAGTACCGCTGCCGGTGTGGTGGAAGCGGCCGCCGACTACCCCTTTCCCGTCCTGGGCATTATTGAGCCAGGCGCCCGCCTGGCGGCGCGAACGAGTCGCAATGGGCGGGTGGGCGTGCTCGCCACCGCCGGCACCGTCGCCAGCGGCGCCTATCAGCGCGCCTTGCGGGCCATCAACCCCGGCCTGGAGGTGGCGGCCGAACCGTGCCCACCCCTCGTGCCCTTGGTGGAAGCAGGCCAGGTGGACGGACCAGAGGCGGAGTACGCCGTGGCCGGCTGCCTGCGCTCGGTGCTGGCAGCGGGTATCGACACGTTGGTCCTGGGCTGTACTCATTATCCGGTCCTGGCCCCTGTCATCCGGCGCCTGGCCGGGCCCGGAGTTCAGCTGGTGGACCCGGCGAAGCAGGTGGCCCGGGAAGCGCTGGCTTGGCTGCACCAGAACGGCCTCCGCCAAGCCGGACCCACACCCGGGTCGCGGCGCTTTCTGACCAGCGGCGATCCGAAGCAGTTCCTCGCCGCCAGTCTGGCGCTCTGGCCGGGCGGCGTGAGTGAGGCGGAACAAGTGCCGGTGCTGGCTTGACTCGATTTTTCGCTTGGGAGTGGATAGGATGCCCCGTTCGGATGGACGAGCTTCCGACCAGCTGCGGCCGATCCGCATCACCTCGCACTACATCATGCATGCCGAGGGGTCGGTGCTGGTGGAGGTGGGCAATACCAAAGTCATCGTCACCGCCACGGTGGAAGAGAAGATTCCGTCGTTTCTCAAGGGAAGCGGGCAGGGCTGGGTCACCGCCGAATACGGCATGATCCCCCGCGCCACCGCCAACCGCAACCCGCGTGAGGCCAGCCGCGGCAAAATCGGCGGGCGCACCTCGGAGATCCAGCGATTGGTGGGACGTTCCCTGCGTTCCATCGTAGATCTCAAGGCCCTCGGCGAACGCACCATCTGGCTGGACTGTGATGTCATCCAGGCCGACGGCGGCACCCGCACAGCTTCGATCACCGGCGCCTTCGTTGCCCTGGCCGAGGCCCTGGACGGGCTCCGCCGCCAGGGGCTGCTGACCACCCTGCCCCTGCGAGATTTTGTGGCGGCCACAAGCGTGGGCATCGTCACCGGTCACGGCATTCTCCTCGATCTGGCGTACGACGAGGACTCCCGGGCTCAGGTGGACATGAACATCGTCATGACCGGCGATGGCCGTCTGGTGGAGTTGCAGGGCACCGGCGAGCAGTCGCCCTTCAGTCAGCAAGAGATGCTGGAGATGCTGGCCCTGGGTGAACAGGGCGTGCGCCAATTGGTGGAGATGCAGCGGTCCGTGCTTGGGGACGTGGCCGACCTGGTGGGCCGGCCGTGAGACGACGGGCGGTACAGCCGTGAAGCGGCAGGTGGTTCTGGCGACCCGCAACCCGGGCAAGGTGCGTGAACTGCAGCGCCTGCTGGAGGGTGCCGACGTTCAGATGTTGTCCCTGGCCGAGTTTCCCGGCGCCCCCGAGGTGGAGGAAACCGGCCGGACCTTCGCCGAGAACGCTCTTCTCAAGGCTGGCTCGGCTGCTGCACATACTGGCTTAATCGCCCTGGCTGACGACTCCGGCCTGGAGGTGGACGCCCTGGGCGGCCGGCCGGGAGTGTACTCCGCCCGCTTCGCCGGCCCCGCCGCCGGCGACGAGGAGAATAACCGCAAGCTCCTTGCTATGATGCAGGGGGTGGAGGGCCCGGCCCGGACCGCCCGCTTCCGCTCCGCCGTGGCCATCGCCTCTCCGGACGGCCGGAGCCGCGTCCTGGAGGGCACATGCGAGGGTGTTTTGCTGGACGCGCCTCGGGGGTTCGACGGCTTCGGCTACGACCCGCTGTTCCTGGTCCCCGACCTGGGCCAGACCTTCGCCGAACTGCCTATGGAAGAGAAGAACCGCATCAGCCACCGCGGTCTGGCCCTGCGCAAGGCCCTGCGGGAACTGCCGGCGTTTTGGGAAGAGGCTCCGCGCCGGGAATAGGGCGGCCGGCGTAGCAGAGGAAGGTGAATGCCCGTGCGCCTAGGCCTGCTCGGCGATACCCACGGCGAGCTGCGCAGCGCCCGCCTGTTACTTGGCCGCATGGGGAAGATCGACCTGCTGCTGCACACCGGCGACTATTACGATGATGCCATGCAGCTGGCGCGCTGGCCCGAACTCAAGGGGGTCGTGGTCCACGGCGTCTTGGGCAACGGTGACTACCTGCTGGACGGCCCCCGTCAGATCACCCTTGACCTGCAGGGCCATCGCCTCTGGCTGGTGCACGGCCATCAGCATGAGGTCAAGAGGACCCTTGCCCGCCTGGACCACGAGGCGCAGCGGCTCAAGGCCGACGTGGTGGTTTTCGGCCACACCCACGTCTCCGGCGTGTTCCAGCAGCACGGCCTCTTGCTCGTCAACCCAGGCAGCCCCGGCTTTCCTCGAGGTGCTGCGCCGGGCTCCGCCGCCGTGCTGGAGATCACTCCTGGCGGCGTGCAGGCCGACCTGCTGGAACTGATACAGAGTGGCCCGGCTCAACAATCTTAACCAGCATCGGCAATTGCCGCAAATCGTGGAAAGAGCATGTTAATTGACTTTGCCGTTGCCCTCCCGTAAAATAAAAAGACGGTTCATAAGGTCTCGTTTCATGACGGGGTGTAGCGCAGCTTGGTTAGCGCGCCTGCCTTGGGAGCAGGAGGTCGCGAGTTCAAATCTCGCCACTCCGACCACTTTGAGAGTTTTGCGGGTGTAGCTCAATGGCAGAGTCCCAGCCTTCCAAGCTGGCTACGCGGGTTCGATTCCCGCCACCCGCTCCAATGAAATGAAACGGCCCGGGGCCGCCGCTCCGGGCCTTTCCGTAATGTCGGGTTCGTTGAATCCGGAGCACGGGTGTGCTACAATTTCTTAGCCACATGCAGTGAAACGAGCTTTGCGCCTGTAGCTCAGTGGATAGAGCAGCCGCCTTCTAAGCGGCGGGTCGCAGGTTCGATCCCTGCCAGGCGCGCCAGTCGTGGTGGCCGTAGCTCAGTTGGTTAGAGCGCCAGGTTGTGGCCCTGGAGGTCGTCGGTTCGAGACCGATCGGTCACCCCAACTTTCACCTTTCTCGGGCGGCGAGGTTTGCTATTGACCGGGCCGCTGTTTGCTGATTAAGATTGTGTTTACGTGGTGGCCGTAGCTCAGTTGGTTAGAGCGCCAGGTTGTGGCCCTGGAGGTCGTCGGTTCGAGACCGATCGGTCACCCCATACTATTGATAAAGCGTTGCTGGCGGATTTGCTGTTGGCGGCGCAAGTTTTGTGATCAAGATTTCATTGGGGCGTAGCCAAGCGGTAAGGCAGCGGTCTTTGGAACCGCCATTCGTAGGTTCGAATCCTGCCGCCCCAGCCACTGTTTCAGTGTTTGCGGGCCATTAGCTCAGTGGTAGAGCACCCGCCTTTTAAGCGGGGAGTCGATGGTTCGAATCCATCATGGCCCACCACTTGTTTTACGACCGGGCGAGGATGGCGGAATTGGCAGACGCGCAAGACTTAGGATCTTGTGCCGCAAGGCGTAAGGGTTCAAGTCCCTTTCCTCGCACCATTACGTGAACAAAGGTTTCAGCACGCAACCCCCGGGGGGCATCCTCCCCGGGGGTTGTTGCATCCCATGGACATCCCATGGGCCGGGACTATGCTTGTGATGGGGGAAGGCCCATGGCTCCTCGCCGGCGATCAGCAAGGGGCTGAAGGGCGGTGACCGAGCGTCGTCGGCACCTTCAGCCGTAATGAGGGATCACCCTCCGCCAGCAGCGAAGGCTGCACGGGCGACTGCGACGGCGCACTCCCGGGGCCGGCGTGGGCGAGGATGAGAGGGGCATCTGCTCAGTGGACACCCTTGGTTGCCCTGGTGGTTGCTATGGTGGCGTACGGCAGCTACAGCGCCAGCCGCGGGGTCGGCCCTGAGGGAATCTGCGCTGGCCGCGCCCCGGGGCAGGACTCGTCTCTCCGACAGGTGGGTACCGTCTGCAACGGCCAGCACCCACGCTTAGTTGGGGGTGTAAGCAGCGATTACCCCCTTTGCCGGCCCTGGGGGCCAGTTCCCGGACCATCGCCTCCGTGGCTGGCCGGGCCTGGCGCTCCTCCACCAGCCGCTCGGTCACCCGGAGCAGGTGCTCGGGGTCGTCCAGGAGGGCTTCGGTGGCGTACATGCCGTCCTTGCGAATCGCCGGAATGACCTCGTGGGTGATCCAGCGGCGGAAGGCCTTGGCCTCGGGCTTGCGGCTGGCAAGGGCCAGCACATACAGCCCCGCCTCCGAAATCACTGTCACGTCCTGCTTCCCGCCGGGGGTCTGTATTGAGTACAGCCCCTTCTCGTCCTCGTCGAGGCGGCTGACCGCCTGGGCATCAGGTGCCTGGACTCGGTAAGGACCGTCAAACCATTGCGCGGCGGATTACTCTAACGAAATTCGCAGAGTAGGCCTGCAGAGGATCCGAGGCGCTTTTGGCGTTGCCCAGAGTAGTCCTGAAGAGGTCGTAGCTCTCGCCGAGGATCACCAACCCATTGGAGCTACCATTCCGGACTCGGGCTGGGCTTCGTCCGAATTTCGTACGAAGCGGTCCTGGCCGCCAAGGGCGCTCCCTGTTCACGCCAAAGTTCCGCCGGCCTGTCGGTGCAGCTCACCAACTTCATGCTTCGGTGGCCGCCTTCGACGACCCGGACCTGGCCGGGCCTGTCCCCCGCGGAGCGAGACCCGACTGGCCGAGGAGTAGAAGGGGGTATTCGATGTAGATCCCCCTGGAAGGCCGCAGCGAAACCGTACGAAGGGGGGGCGGAAAATGGTCCGCCTTTGATATGCCCCTGAAGGGCACTGCAGAAACGCAGCTCCCATGGTGGCGAAAGGGGGTCAGAACTGAATTGACCCCTTTCCGTTCGTCCGGCACATGCTTGACTGTTGCGGACCCGGCCTATACGTAACCAAGAGCTTCCGCCACGTCTTTCGCGACGAACCAAGGTTCGCTAACCACGAGGATTTCCCGGGACCCGCCTGGGGTACTGACGATGATAGTCACCTTCTCGGCTTCGACCAGGCCGAGAGACAAAAAGGCCCCGCCGTGGGTCGGCGGGACGGTCATTTTGCCTCGGTGGTACAGAGGACCTTCAGGAATCTCCCTGTCCGCTGGCGGCTACTCTAATGGCCTCCTGACGCCCAGCCGATCGACTATGGCACCGAGGCGGTTGAAGAAACTCATCGTATCCCTATGGCCACTAACGGGAACCGGGTAATGGTGGCGGCGTAGCCAACTCTCAATTGTCCACAGTTGACTACCCCTTGCCACCCCTATGGTGAACTTCACGAGCTGTCGTTGGCTCGCTGCAATGTCCCAGCCATTGAGGTTCAGGAACAGCCCCAGGGCGATTAACGCAGTACGCTTATTCCCATCAAAGAACGCATGGTTCTTGACTAGCGATCGGAAGAACGCGGCGGCGCTCTGCCAGAAGCTCCTAAAGTACGGCTGCTGAGGAACAAAAACCGCAGAGTGGAGCAGTTCGGACCTCATCTCGCGGGAATCCCGGTCGACGAGGGCCTTCAGGTGCTCAATACTCTGCGGTTCCCCTTCCTGCTGAAGGGCCTCCTCAAGCAGGACCATGACGTGGGTCAGCCATACCTGATCCGCCGTGAGATATACGACGGGCTTAATACTTCATCAGTTCCTTGAGGGCTTCTCTATTCTTCTCGATGAGCTTGCCCACCGTTTCGAGGAAATCGAGCGGCAACTTCTGCTGCCACTCTGCCGAAAGCCCAAGTTCCTTCAGTTGCTCCGGTCGCAATTCGGCCTGCTTGAGCACTTCGATGACGGTAGCCACTAGCCGCCCCTCCTTCCCCCGGCCTGTTGTACTCACAGTATAAAGGACAACCCCCCCTGAGCCAAGACCAAATATTGGTAAACACACCCCGCGCTTGGGTTAACATGCCTCCGCTCTGGCCAGTACATGCATATGCCGGACGCAGGGAAAAAGGTCAGGCTCAGTAGCCAGCTACCCCGAAGACAGTAGCCCCGCCGGCCGAAGCCAGCGGGGCGAGAGAACAGAGCCGCGTTCTGTAGCGAGGGCGCGCAAGGGCAGGGCCCGGCTATCTGCTCAGGAGCGAATCCATGACGCTGGCGGCGGCGCGCACCGAATTGGGCAGTACGTGTCCGTAGCGGTCAAGCGTCATCGTGGCTGTGGCGTGGCCGAGGACCCGCTGTACGGTCTTGACCGGCAGGCCTTCCGCCAGCATGAAGGTAGCAGCCGTGTGGCGGAGGTCATGGAAGCGGACACGCTTTACACCGGCCTTTGCGGTGAGGCGTGGGAAGGCCCTCTTCGCCAGCCCATGCCGATCCACAACCTCACCAAACACGTCAGTAAAGGCGCGCCCGGAGTCCTGCCACAGCGGTCCAGCGGCAAGCCGTTCCTCCGCCTGGCGGGCCCGATGGCGTTTCAAAGCCTCGATAGCCAACGCGGTGAGCGGGATTGCGCGTCGTGAGCTGGTGGTCTTCGGCTCGGCCATGATCGGCTTCCCCCGGACCCATTCCACCGCCTGAGTCACCTGGACGGCGCCGGCGTGGAGGTCCACATCCTGCCAGCGCAGGGCCAGCAGTTCACCC
>JAMDAP010000006.1 GCA_023484675.1 Bacillota bacterium | reverse complement strand
GTCGGACTCCAGCCGCCCAGCCGGCACCGCGGCAGGGCTGGGCACTGCCGGGGAGGCGGCGGTCTCTCTGCCGCCCTCGGCCAGGACGCGCGAAGGAAGCAATAACATGGAGGCCGCCAGCAGGGCTGGAATGGTCAGGCGGGTGATCGAGCCGGAGGACCGCGGAAGAGTCGTTTGTTGGTTTCATGACGCGCCTCCTACAGTGCCTGGCCGCAGGCCTGGCAGTACCGCTGGCCGGGATGCGCCAGCGCGGCGCCACAGCTGTGGCAGAACCGTGCCAGGGACCCTGAGTCGGTTCCGTCAGCCGATGCGGAGGCGCCGGTGGGGCCGCCGGCCTCAGCCAGCGAGGTCAACAGGGCCTCCGCCTCTGCCTCCACGTCCGCCAGAAACGAGCGTTCATCCCTGGCGGAGCGGCGCTGGGGCGGCGCCGCCGCACGCAGTGCACTCGCGGGCAGCAGAGCGAGGGCCATCCTGGTGTAGCGCGCCTTGAGCTCCTCATAGTCACCGGGGGAGAGCTTGTTCATCTGATAATCGTTCTCCACCTCGGCCAGGGCGGTCAGGATCCTTTCCCGTTCCAGGGCGGACGGCGCCCCCTCCGGTTCAAGCCAGAACCCCTCCGGAACGGCATCGGGGCCGATCAGGGGGCGGCCTACCACGTAAAGCACCAACCCGACGGCGAGAACGAAGACGGCGGCGTACATGGAAGTCCCTCCTAGAAGTTGTCCCTGAGCAGGTCGGCGACCGTGGCCTCGTAGAGTGCCTCCTCCTCGGCCGTCAAGGGTGCATCGGCGGCCAACGCGGAGGCCGGACTGGCCTGAAATGCTCGGGACCAACGGCGCAGCAGGGTGACGAGGAGCGCACCGCCCAGTGCCAGAGCAACAAAGGGCATGATCCAGGCGGTCAGATTGAACCCTCGTTTGGTCGGAGCGGTAAGGACCTTTTCGCCATACTTGGCCACGTATGAGGCCAGAATGGCGTCCTTGCCCTGACCACGGTCCATCATGGCCCGAATTTCCTTGCGGAACTCATCTGCCGTCCCGCAGTCACAGACAGCCACGGCCATGGTGCAGCCGCACTGACAGACGAGGCTCTGCTCCACCGGCAGGGTACGGGTGTCGATTTCCCTGGGGGGACCCATAGGGGGCTCGGCCAGGGCGGAGGCCGGAAGAACGGCGAGCAGCACCAGGGAGGCCAGGAGCAAGGTGAGTCGGGAGCGGTGGCAATGCTGTCCCAATGAAGGACCTCCTCTCAGTCGGCGTGAGCCATGGCCGGGTGAGTCTGAGCCTGTGCGACGAACGCCGGACGGCGGGCGGGCCAGGCGGCGAACACGGTGCCGGCCGCCAGCACGTACCAGCCGATCCAGAGCCAGGCTATGAGCGGGTTCACGACCAGCTTGAAGTTGGCCGTCTGGTCCTCTTCCCAGCCATTCAGGATGACGTACAGGTCCTCCCGATAGCCACCCAGAATGCCGACGCGGGTCGTGGGCTGGTCAGAGCCGGGGTGGAACTCCTTCTGGGCGCGCAGGAGGCCCAATTGCGAGCCCTTGCGGGCCACGCCCAGATCGGCGTAGACAATGCCGGTGCGGCCCTGGCTCTGCTGGCGCAAACCCGTGTAGGTAACGGCGTAGTCCCCAACCGTCATGGTCTGCCCGGGCTGCGCCGTGTACATGTTCGTCTGCTGGAACGAGGTGGAGCCCACGATGCCGATCGTCATCAGGATGATGGCGATGTGAACCAGGTAACCGCCCCAGCGCCGCCGGTTGCGGGAGACCAGGTGCCAAACCGCCTCCAGTAGGTTCTCGCTGGTGGTCCTGAGGCGCACGCGCACACCGCGGATGAACTCCAGGGCGACCGTGGCCAGAACGAAGGCGCAGACGCTAAAGGCCAGCACAGCGACGGGCCTCCGCACGTCAGCCCAGAAGAGCAGGCCCGCCGCCGCCACGCCCACCGCCAGGGGGCACGCGAAGTTCTGGGCCAGATTGCGCAGTGAAGCTTTCTTCCAGGGAATGAGAGGGCAGATGCCAATGAGGAGAATGAGCATCGTCCCGATAGGGGCAGCTATGGCGTTGAAGTAGGGCGTCCCCACAGTTACCTTGACCCCGCGGACCCACTCCGAGATGAGTGGAAAGACCGTGCCGAAGAACACGGCGAAAGCCATGCCCACCAGGATGAGGTTGTTGAGCAGAAAGCTGGACTCCTTGCTGACCATAGCCTCAAACTGGTTGTCGCTCTTCAGCAGGGGGATGCGGTCGATGGCCAGGTAGAGAGACCCCGCCAGAATCACTCCCATGAAGGCGAAGAACCAGGCTCCCAGGGTGGAGTCGCCGAAGGCGTGAACCGAGGCCAGAACGCCCGAACGGGTGAGAAAGGTACCGAAGATGGTCAGAATGAAGGTCCCGATGATTAGGCCCACGTTCCAGCCCTTCAGCATGCCCCGCCGCTCCTGGATCATGACCGAATGGAAGAAGGCGGTGCCGGTCAGCCAGGGCAGAAGTGAGGCGTTCTCCACCGGGTCCCAGCCCCAGTAGCCACCCCAGCCTAGAACAACATAGGCCCATTGACCGCCAAAGATAATCCCAATGGACAGGAACAGCCAGGCAATCAGGGTCCAGCGCCGCGTCACCTTGATCCAGGTATCGTCCGCACGCCGCAGCCGGAGTGCCGCCATGGCGTAGGCGAAGGGGACCGAGAAGCCAACGTATCCCAGGTACAGGGTGGGCGGATGAATGACCATGCCTGGATCCTGGAGCAGGGGATTCAGTCCCATCCCCTCCACAGGCACAGGGTTGAGGCTGGCAAAGGGGAAGCTGACGAAGTTCAAGATGAAGACGAAGAACAGGCCGAGGCCCTGCAGGATGAGGTTGACGTAGGGCGTCATCTCGCGGCCCTCGTCACCTCTCTGAAAGGCAATGATGGCCGAGTAGATGGACAGCACCCACGCCCAGAGCAGCATCGAGCCCTCGTTGCCGGCCCACAGCGCGGACAGCCGGAAACCAAGGCTCAGGTCGGTGGAGGAATGCTCGGCCACGTAGCGGTTGGCGAAGTCGCTGCCGGCAAACTGGGCCCAGAGGATCACCATGGCCAGGGTCAACAGGAAGGCCTGCCCCAGGACGGCGGCGCGACCGCTGGCAACAAGGCGTTCGTCGCGCCGCTTCAGGCCCATGGCGTACGCCGGGACAGACCAGACGGCCACCGCCAGGGAGACCATCATCAAGGAGCTTCCGAGGCCGCTGAGATTGGTGAGGTTCATGAGGCTTCTCCCCTCGTAGAGGCTTGCTCTCCGACCTGTTGTTGCATTGCCGCGGGGTCTGTGACGTCAGGGCTCACGGGTTGCGCGTCCACTTGAAGTCCCGCGCCGGACCGTTGCCAATCCCGTTCAGCTTCAGCGTTACGACCCTCGACGTCGCCGGCACCAGCGGTCCATCGCCTCCAAGGAGGCGCTGGCGTTAGCCCCGTCCTTCCTCGATATCCCGGACGATGGCCTGATACGTCTCCTCGCTGATCTTGCCTTCCAACAAGCGGCGGCGGGCCATGCGCAGCAGCTCCTGAGCGTCATCGCGGACCGGGGCCGGCCTCGCTGCACTGCCCGCGCTTCCGGCCGTCCCGCTGCCGTTCGGATGAGCGGCTGAGGCCTTGGGCCGTGACCTCGGTGCGCTCTCTCGCCGCGGGCGACTTGCGCCGGGGCGGCCCGTGGCGTACTGCGGCCGGGGGCTTCGCAGGCCCAACGCCATCATGCCCCCGAACGCAGCCAGAATCAGTGCCGCTACCGCCGCCACCGTGGACCTGGAACCGGGCTGCGCGACCGCGCCGGAGGTGCCGGCCGTAACCACGGAGGGGCGATTGTCTTCCTTGGTGTAGGAAACCTTCAACTCCAGCGGGTTGTCGGCCGACCCGTTCTTGAGATTGTAGGTGTAGTAGGTCAGGCCGTCGTCAGCTGTGAGTCTGCCAGTAGCCGCGGGCTCCAGGGTAAAGCCGGAGGACCGCGCCGGCTGGGCCACGTCCAGGTTGAGCTGATCCACCGGATAGGACGGATGATACCGGAAATCCACGGTCTTGGTGCCTTTCCCCTGAATGGGGTTGTAGTAGTACTCAATGTAGAGGGGGTAGCTCTGCCCGGCGCCTATGGGCTTGCTGGGCGTCCACGTCAGCGTGCTCTCGTCGCCGTCGTTGGTGGTCGTGTAGGGCCGGCAGATGGCGTGCTTGTTGCCATCCACCTGTTCACACACGTGCACCTGCTTCGTGGCACCCTTGGGCACGTGAAACCACACCTCGCCGTCGTAAGCGGCGGCGGCGGTGTTGGCCAGGGTGAAGTCATAAATGATGAGGGCACCGCTCGTGTCGTACTCGGGTCGTAACGACAGGTCCATCGACCGCACCCGGATGCCTCCGGTCGACGGTACAGCCACAGCAGGCGCTGACTGGCTCTCCCCTCCCTCAGCCCAGGCTGTTCCCGCTACGGAAAGGGCCAGGACCAACCCCAGGACCAGGCCAGTGGACCCAACGTGCGGAATCCATCTTGCTCCCATAGCTCTCCCTCCAGGTGTTACCCCCGAGCGTCGGGGGCTCCGCCCTGACTGTGGCACAGCCCTGTGAAGATATTGTGAAACTGTTAACGACGGTCGTGTATCATTATCTTTGTAAATAAACCCCATGGGGTATTATAGTTGCTACCTTTACCTAGACAAACACCCCGGAGAGCGCGGCCAGGAGGCGAACGCCGTGGTTCACCATGGCCTAGATGATGTGACGCGCCCCCTCTGACATCAACGTGCTCGACTCCAACCCCGGTCGGCCCCACGGCACCGACACCATAGGCAAGACGAAAGAGCGGCCAGGACGTCCTCCCGACCGCTCTTTCGTTTTGTTGAGGTGGGGCGGCAGACATGGTGACTCGCCGCCCGCCACTTCTTCTGCGGTGCGGCATCGAACCGACTCCTTCCCCAACCCCGCCGGAATCGACTGCAGCGTCGCGCTCTGACAATGGACCGTAGTGCATCAGAACATTAGGCTGAGGGCGTCCCGCCCCGGCATGCCCTCCTTGACCCCGATGCGGCGGGCGGCATCCGTAACGCTCTCCAGGGGCCTGTCCAGAAGGTCGTCCAGGGTGCGCACACCTAAGGCCCGGCCAGCCACGATCTCTCTCTCGGCCAACTTGGTGTTGAGGAGTCCGACGTCCAGGGCCCCGCACATGATGTATCCATTGCCCGTGCTGATAGCGACCAACCGCGTCTTGGGCAGGTCTACGGTAACGCCGACGGCCAGGCGGCCGTCGATGCTGATGGGCTTCATCTCGACCACCGCTGCAACCCCCTTCCCTACCGCCCAGTCTATGCGGCGGCGGGCAGGGACTTGCGCCGGCGTGCCGGCGGGCCGAGACTTGCCCTGGAGGTCATACCGCTGACGGGCGGTTCGGCCGAATGCCTGCTGCCTCCAGTGCCTTTGCAACCAGAAGGGCGGCCGCTCCTCCGATCAGAGCCGTGACCAGTTGGGGCGTGCCCATGGCGACGGCCAGCTTGGGCGGCAGGTGGAGCAGGAGGTTGACAGCCCCAGAGATGACCAGGTACTTGGCCAGGGCGCCAGAGGCCACCCCCAGCCAGGAACCCCACTCCAGGGTGTGGCTCCTGGTCAGGCGAACCACCAGCCAGTACACCAGGACGATGGTGGCGTTTCCGGCCATGATGAAGGGAACGGCCGGCGCCGGAAGGGCAGACGCGGACGCAAAGGGTACAGCCGGTGCACTTCTCCAGGCGGCGCACTGCATTGGGGTACTCGGCCCGCACGTAGATGAAGCCGTGGTGGCTTCCCACCGTGTAGCCGGCGATGGCCATGGCCTCCAATACCGAGTGCTGGTCGCCCTCCAGGATGCCGCGGTCCATGAAGGCGCCGGGGTCGCCCTCGTCGGCGTTACAGGTCACGTACTTGACATCGCCGGGTTCCTTCTTCACCGCCGCCCCCTTGAGGCCGGTGGGGAAGCCGGCGCCGCCGCGGCCACGCAGGCCGGAGCGGGTGACCTGCTCGATGACCTCGTCCGGCGGCATCCCCCGCAGGACCCTGGCCAGAGCCCGTAAGCCCGGGCGGCTACGGCCTCTTCGATGTCCTCGGGGTCGATTCAGGCCCAGGTTGCGGAGGGCGATGCGGTACTGGCCCTTGAAGAAGGACATGGCGGCCATCTGCGCCACACGGTCGCGCACCTTGGGGTCGGGCTGGTACAGCAGGCGCTGCACCGGCCCGCCGCCGAGAATGTGCTTGGCGACGATCTCCTCTGCGTCCTCAGGCTTCACCTGGCAGTAGAAGATGCCCTCGGGGAGGGTACCACCACCGGCGCCTGGGCACAGAAGCCGAAGCAGCCGCTGCGAACCACCTGAATCTCGCTCTCCAGCCCGTGGGCCGCCATGGCCTGTTCCAGGGCGGCGCGGGTCTTGTCACTCTTTCTGGCCAGGCAACCGGTGTCGCCGCAGACCATGATGCAGAGCCTGGGCAAAACGCCCGCCGCACGCAGGGCCCCGGCCGGGGGCTGGCCGCGCCGCATGAGCATCTTCGCCTGACCGCGCAGCCGCAGTTCCTCGAGACCCTTGAAGCCAAGCTTGCCGCCTACCGCGGTGGTCATGACGTCGACACCTCCACGCGAGCGGGGATTGTCGCCGATGGAACTGCCGCCACCGCGCCAGCCGTCTCAGGCTCGGCCTCCGCCGGCGCGCTCTGGCGGACCTGTGCCAGCAGCCCCTTCACCTGCTCCGGTGTTATGCGGGCGTGGACCTCGCCGTCCACGACTACCGCCGGCGCCAGGCTGCAGGCACCGACGCAGCGGGCCACTTCCAGGGAAAACTCGCCGTCCGGGGTCACCTGGCCGGGGTCAATGCCGAGCTGTGCCTTGAGTTCGCCGAGCACTTTGCCGCCGCCCTTGACGTAGCAGGCGGTGCCCAGGCAGACAGCCCGCCGCGGATGGGCCGGTACTTCCCGATCACCTGGTCGAGGTCAGCGAAGCGCGGATCGGTGGACGTAATGCATTTTGTATCGATTACCCTCCACCTCCCACGACCTGAGGATAAAAATAAGGGACCGGCTTTCGCCGACCCCGTCACAATGCATATTCCAAGCTCGGTCCTGTCGCCGTGCCATGCCGTAGAGCGTTACTTGGCGAAGAAGTTCTTCATGACGAAGAACACGTTGGCAGGCCTCTCCGCCAGCCGTCGGGTGAAGTAAGGGTACCACTCCAGACCAAAGGGCACATACACGCGCATCTTGTACCCCTGCCCGGCCAGTTCCTGCTGACGCCCGGCCCGGATACCGTAGAGCATCTGGAACTCAAACTGATCCTTGGGGAGCCCGTGGCTCTTCACCAGCTCCAGGGTCGCACCGATGATGGCGTCGTCGTGCGTGGCGACTGCGGCGTAGCGTGCGGCCTCCAGGTGCAGGCGCACCAAGCGGTTGTAGTTGGCGTCCACATCTGGCTTGCGGGGGTAGGCCACGCTGGCCGGCTCGCTGTAGGCGCCCTTGACGAAGCGCGTATTGAAGGCCAGGTCACCCAGTGACTGCAGGTCCCTCTCCGTCCGGTACAGGTAGGACTGCAGCACGATGCCCGTGTTCTCGAACTCGGAGCGAAGCTGCCGGTACAGCTCTAGAGTGACGTCCACATGGGCCGAGTCTTCCATGTCCACCCGGACGAAGTTCCCGAGTTCCCGGGCCCGTCCCAGAATGGAGCGCATGTTCTCCAGGCAAAGGTCGTAGGAGACGTCGAGCCCCATCTGGGTGAGCTTCACGGACACGTTGCTGTCGACACCGGCGGCCTTGATGCCGTCCAGAACCTCCCGAACCGAGGCCGCAGCCGCGCGCGCCGCCTCCTCACTGTGCACGCTCTCTCCCAGCAGGTCCAGGGTGACGCAAATGCTCTTGCGGTTCAGGGCCTGCACGGCCGCCAGGGCCTGTTCCAGGGTGTCTCCGGCAACGAAGCGCCGTGCCCCCAACCGCATCCCATAGCTCTTGGCGAATCGCGTCACGACTTGATTACCGGCAACAGAGAGGATGGTCTTGCGGGCAACGCGGTTCAAATCCACGTCTAATCGACCTCACTCGACAGGAGTTGTGCCTCGTGATTTCAGTTGCGCCTCGTGATTTCAGGCACGACATTATTATAGCGGTTCCCCTGGTTGTCTGACAGAGGCAATCGGCAAGGAAAGCAGAGGGACCTCCTCCACTCCCCCATCAACGATGCGGTATCCCCGAACCACAGCCTCGCCAAGGGCCCTAAAGCCCTGTCCCACCGCCGCCGACCGCCAGAGGCTCAGGATCAGATAGAGGGCCTCGGGGTAGTAGGCGTGCCGCCGGTCCACGTCGGAAGGAAAGGCCTCGTGGCGTACGTGGGAGTGAACCAGTCCCCAGAGGCCCTCTCCCCCCTGCTCCGCGGCCGTCAGGACCCGCAGCAGGTCATCCGGGTGCATGTCGTAGCGCTCCGGCGACTCCGCCAGGTTGCGCGCGGGGTGGTAGGTGAGGGGCAGGAGGCGGGGCCCCACGGCGGGCGGACCCCAGAGTTCCACCCAAAGTTCCGGCGAAGGTTCCACCGAGGCACTGGTCAGGGTGAGGAGGCCGCAGCACTCGCGGGGCGACTCCCGCCGGGCATGGTCCAGCATCTGCCGCACCAGGTCCGCGGTCAGGGCAATCGGCAGTTTGGGCCGAGGACGTGGGATGGGCGCGCCGCCTAGCGGTTTTCCCGCTCCACCGGCAGGTCCTGAGCCAGCCACGCCGCCATTCCCCCCTCCAGGTTGTAGACGCGCCGCAGACCGGCCCGGCGCAGGGAGTCGACGACCGCCCGGCTGCGCTCACCGTGCTCGCAGATCACGACCACCTCCCGGGCCGGGTCGATCTCCCCCACGTACTGGGGAAACTGGCTGAAGGGCATCAGCCGGGACCCGGGCAGCCGGTGCATGGCGAACTCCCAGGGCTCCCGCACGTCCACCAGCAGCACCTGCCCCGATTGCAGCAGGTCGTGCACGTCGGTCGGGGTCAGGTCGAGGCGGTCGGGGGGAGGAGCCGTGCCGGCCGACGCCAGGCCGCAGAAGGCAGGGTAGTCGACGCCCCGTACGTCCCTGATGCCGGGCTCGTCCCCGCAGGCGGGACAGGCGGCGTTACGGGTCCAGCGGATTTCCTGGGTCTCTCCTGCCAGGGCGTCCACCAGGAGCAGGCGGCCGGCCAGGCTCTCGCCGATACCCAGAATCAGCTTGATGGCCTCCATCGCCTGCATCGACCCAATCTGCCCTACCAGGGCCCCCAGCACCCCGGCCTCGGCGCAGGTGCGGACCGCCCCCGGCGGCGGCGGCGTGGGGTAAAGGCACCGGTAGCACCCCTGACCAGGCAAGAAGCTGGTGACCTGCCCGGTGAAACCGAGCACGCTGCCGTCCACCAGGGGTTTGTCCAGCAGCGCGCAGGCATCGCTGAGCAGGTAGCGGGTGGGAAAGTTGTCGGTGCCGTTGACCACCAGATCGTAGCCGCCGAGGATTTGGGCGGCATTCTCGGGTGTCAGGCGCAGCGGGTGGACCACCACGTGCACGTCTGGATTCAGGGCGTTCAGCCGGCGCCGGGCGACATCGACCTTGGGCTGGCCCAGGTCAGCCTCCGTGTACAGCACCTGCCGCTGCAGGTTGCTCAGGGAAACGCGGTCATCGTCCACCAGGCCGAGGGTGCCGACGCCGGCTGCGGCCAGATACAATGACGCCGGCGAACCAAGCCCGCCGGCTCCCACCACCAGCACCTTGCCGGCCAGCAGTTTGGCCTGCCCCTCCGGCCCCACTTCCGCCAGGCGAAGGTGACGGGCGTAGCGTTCGAGCTGCGACGATGTCAAGGCAAAATGCTCCACAATGAACCTCCTGCCGCTAGTTGGCCGAGCAGGGACCGATGAAGGGAGGCCGGCCCCCAGCCTCCCGGCGCTGCCTCAGGCCGAGCATGCTGGCAATGTCCCGGCGCAGGTAGCGGGCCTCTACCCGCAGGCGCTCTGCCGCTGACGCCAGCTCCAGCAGGGCTTGCTTGTCCCGCTGGCGCCAACCGGCCACAGCGGCTACGGCGTAGGCCAAAGCCCCGGGGTGCTTCGGCA
>JAMDAP010000175.1:8962-10253 GCA_023484675.1 Bacillota bacterium | reverse complement strand
CCCGATTTCTCGGTGGACCAGTGCAAGGCCGCCGAAGCTCCGGCCAAGGCGTCCCGCTATGACCTGATCGTCACCACCACGCCCATCCAGAACGCGGGCAACACGCCGGTCATCCGCACCGTCAGCTTTCTCTCCGGCGTGGGCATCGATAAGGACATGGATCTGATTATGCAGAAGCTTGGCTGGGCCTAAAGTGGTTCGCGAGTTCAAGTATCCGCGGTACCGGATCTTCACCTCCGGCCTGGCGCCTGTGCTGCTGATGGCCGTGGGCCTGGGTTGGGTTCTGCTGGACCGGCAGGCCCTGCCCAGGTGGATGCCGGTGCCCTTCGTACTTCTCCTGCTGGGGCTGGGGTTGTTCGCAGCGTTGGGGACCCTGCACTACCCCAGCCGCGTGGTGGTGTCCGACGAGGCTATCGAGTTCTGGTTCCTGGGCCGGAAGCACCGGTACCAGTGGAAGGACGTCAAGGAGATGCGTGTCACCATCTTTTTCATGGACGACCGGGCCCTGGTGCGCATCGGCGACCCAGGCCTGACCTATGGCCGCTACTGGATCACCAGCGAGATCGAGAACCACCGGGAACTCCTCGCCCTGCTCCGGCCGAGAGCCACCTCCTGGGTGGAGCCGACCCGGGATATCAGGGGACGCCTCAAAGAGACGAAGAAGAACTGATAGAACTGATCGCAGCCGGAGATGGAGCCAGGGCCTCGGGCCCAAAGGAGGCGCGCGGGGTTGAAGTCCGCTGTGTACTATGACCTGGGCGACTTCGGCACCGAGGAGCGGGACATACCGGAGATCGGGCCCGGCGAAGTGCTGGTGCAGGTGAAGACCTGCGGCGTCTGCGGCACCGATATCCATAAGGCGGTCACCAAGTCGGTCCCCACGCCCATCGTGCTGGGCCATGAACTGGCAGGCGTGATCGTTAAGACCGGTCCCGGCGTCGACGGGTTTCAGGGCGGCGACCGGGTCTACGTGGCCCACCACGTTCCCTGCTTCACCTGTCACCACTGCCGCCGGGGCCATCATACCCTTTGCAAGCAATTCAAGGAGACCAACATCGACCCGGGCGGGTTTTCCGAGTACATCCGCGTTCCCGTTGAGAACACCCGCCACTCCATGGGGCTCATCCCCGACGACATGCCCTTCGAGGTGGCGGCCCTGGTGGAGCCGGTGGCCTGCTGCGTGCGGGGCGTCAACCGGCTGGATCTGCACACCGGCGACTCGGTCCTGATCATGGGGGCGGGCTCCATCGGCCTGATCCACGCCCAGATCGTCAAGGCCCGCGGCGCCGGC